>NZ_JBFTNT010000074.1:0-16557 GCF_056397585.1 Pedobacter sp. 05L430
GCCCTGATCGTCGGGGTATCGGAAGCGGTCAGAGAGAACACCGGAGCTGATCTGAACCCGGGATTTTTTATCCCATTGAAAACTGCTGCAACAAGTTATTTGCTTAAATCAAAAAACACGGATAATTTCCAGTTGCTGGAGGATCAGATCAGGAAAACCATCAACTCGGTTGGCATTTCGGAAATTCTGATCAGGCAGAATATTTCTTTAACGCTGGTCAAAAAATATGCACAGAAAACAGATTACATTCAGTTGAGTATTACCTTGCTGGTATTTGCATTTTTGCTGATCAATGTTTTCCTGGGAATCTCTGGCGTATTTAGTTATAACCTGTCAAAACGCAAAGCAGAAGTTGGCCTGCGGGTGACCATGGGGGCAAGCCCGGCTGATATATTGCAGCAATTTCTCCTGGAATCCATAGTGCTGACTACCTTAGGTATTTTACCGGGCTTGCTAATTGCGATTCAGATGTTAATTATGCAATATTTAGACGCCTATTATGGAACTTTAAGTATTTTGGGGGCTGCATTGTTTTTGTATTTGCTGATGTTGAGTTGCGCTTTCTATCCAAGTTTAAAAGCAGCCAGGCTGAATCCTTCGGATGCATTACATGAAGAATAAACTAATTTAATTTGTTCCTATGATTTTGATTATTGATGATGATATTGCTGTATGTGCTTCCCTAAACCTGTTGTTAAAACAGAATGGGTTTAAATCCATCAAGGCAAATGGTCCCGAAGAGGCACTCAAGCACCTTAAAGAAAAGCCAGTAGATGCGGTATTGTTGGATATGAACTTTTCTATGGAAACTACAGGGGAAGATGGGCTGGCTATGCTGCAGCAGATCAAAAAATCAAGACCACTGCTGCCAGTTATTTTAATGACCGGATGGGGATCGATTAAACTGGCAGTGGAGGGCATGAAAGCCGGGGCAGCAGATTTTATCAATAAACCCTGGGACAACGAACATTTAATGCGGGCATTAAGAACAGCACTGGATTTATCAATTGAATTGGATACGCCAGGGGCAATGACGCGTAAGAAGCTGAATGAAAAATATGGTTTTGAGAATATTGTTGGTGAAGATCCACAACTTTTGGAGGTATTACAGACCATTGCAAGGGTCAGTAGCACTGATGCCTCAGTACTCATTATTGGAGAGAGTGGCACTGGGAAAGAACTCGTAGCGGAAGCCATTCATGAAAACAGTTCCCGCAGAAATAAAGCATTTGTAAAAGTAAATCTTGGAGGAATTTCTTCCAGCTTATTTGAAAGTGAGATGTTTGGTCATAAACGTGGCGCCTTTACGGATGCGCGCACCGACAGAGTAGGTCGGTTTGAACTGGCCGATAAAGGCACCATTTTCTTAGATGAAATAGGTGACCTGGATTTAAACAGCCAGGTAAAGCTGCTGAGAGTATTACAGGACCGCAAGTATGAGGTGTTGGGTGACAGCAGGACCCGGTCCGTTGACCTTAGGGTAGTCTGTGCCACCAACCGCGATCTAAGGGAAATGATCTCTGCTGCAAAATTTAGGGAGGACTTGTATTACCGCATCAACCTGATCATTATCCGTTTGCCACCGCTTCGGGAACGTACAGAAGATATTCCGATTTTGGCCAATTATTTCTTGAAAAACCTTAAAGAAATTTATCAGCGGCCGAAGCTTCAGATAGATAGAAAAACCTATAACTGGTTAAAATCACTTCCGCTGCCGGGTAATATCCGAGAACTTAAAAACCTGATTGAACGTACTGTATTGCTCAGCGAAGGGGATTACTTGTATATAAAGGATTTTGAGCAACACCTGGAAGCCCAACGATTACCAAATGCCTCGCTGACGTTACCTGCTGTGGGAACTTTATCAATTGATGAAATGGAACTTTCCATGATCAGGAATGCAATGGCTTTTCATCAAAATAATATTAGCAGAGTGGCCAAAGCACTGGGTTTAAGCAGGGGCACGCTATACCGTAAACTGGAGAAATACAACATCCCTTATGAAGCTCAAAACTAAAGTTTTATTGGTGGCACTTGTTGTTCATGCGGTATTTATCTACCTGCTTACGGAACTATATGCGGCAAGCAGAACTGCTTTCCTGATCGGGGAGGGCATGCTTTTTGTTTCGCTGATCTTTTCTTATTGGTTGTATCGTTCGATCAGCCAGACGTTTGATACCATCTCCTCGGGAATAGAAACGCTGAAAGACAAGGATTTTAGTGCCAGATTGAACCAGATTGGACATCCCGAGATGGATGAATTGATCGATGTGTATAACATGATGATCGGACAATTAAGACATGAGCGCCTGCTTCAGGCGGAGAAAAGTTCCTTCTTAGGAAAACTTATTGAAGCCTCTCCTTCGGGGATCATTATATTTGAGTTTAACGGAATTATTGGGGCAGTGAATCCTGCCGCTACAGAAATATTAGGTCTGCAGCGTGGTGAGATTTTAGGTAAATCATTGAGCCAAATTGGCGGACGACTTGCTGAAGAACTGGTACTGGTAAAAGTGAATGATGCTAAAGTAATTAATCTGAATGGAATAAAATCCTACAAATGCCACAAATCGACCTTCACAGATCTTGGGTATTCACGGACTTTTATTACGATTGAAGAACTTAGTCGCGAGATCTACCTGAAGGAAAAAAATGCTTATGAGAAGGTGATTAAGATGATGTCTCATGAGGTGAACAATTCTATCGGTGCCATCAATTCAATTCTTAACAGCTGCCTAAATTACAAACATCAACTGGATGAAGCTGATCAGGAAGATTATGATGCGGCCCTAAATACTTCCATAGGCCGCAACCATAGCCTGAGTGATCTGATGTCGAATTTTGCCAGGGTTGTGCGTGTTCCTGAACCCGTTAAGCATATTGTTGACCTGATCGCATTGCTTCGCTCAGTTGTGCTCCTTATGGAACCTACTGCCAGAAAAAAAAATGTCAGCTGGCAGTGGGACCTGGATGCATTGGTGCTTGAAACCTTTGCTGATTACCAGCAATTGGAACAGGTCTTCATAAATATTCTGAAAAATGCGATTGAGGCTGTGGACTATTCGGGAACCATACGCATCAAAACTGCTTCACCAGATCAAATGATTTCCATTTCGAACACCGGACCTGGAATCCCAAATGAGGTCAGCCGTCGGCTTTTCTCTCCCTTTTTTAGCACGACCAAAAATGGACAAGGTATTGGATTGATGTTGACAAGGGAAATCCTTTATAACCACAATTTTAAATTTTCTTTGCAAACTATTGGTGAATGGACAGAATTCAAGATCGTGATGTAATTCGAGTTAAACCCGTTAGCTATCTTGAAAAGTAAATAGCTCGCTAGTTTTTTAGTCATCATCATCCTTTTTCTTTTTTTCGAGGATTACAAAAGCACTTCTTTTGGGAGCTGGCATCACTGAATGCTCACCCTTTACAGATTTCCAGACCACCTCATTCAGATCAAGATCAGGAGCAGCATCTTCTTTTGCAAAATTAAACTGCTCAGAACGTCGGCTGCTTTCGTTGTTGGCTACATTGCGGGTGTCCAAATCTATTAAAGGCTGTTTTACCGTATAGGGTTTAAAATCAGGTGTACTTGTAAAGCATTCGAATAATGGAACCGCTGCGGCATCATACTGGCTCATTGGTGGCAGGCCTAAAATCAGTTCCATGGTTCTTAAAAAGCCCGAAGTAGAATACATGGTATGTACTGCTGTATTTCGTTTTACATAAGGTCCTACCACGTAAGCCGGTGAGCGATGGGCGTCTACATGGTCGGGTCCATTTTGCGCATCGTCCTCTAAAATGAAAACAACTGATTCTTTCCAGATCGGACTGTGAGATAGGTGTTCTAAGATGCGCCCAACCGCAAGGTCATTATCTGCAACAGCGGCCTGAGGAGATACCTTGCCTTTTTTCTGTCCACTGGTGTGGTCGTTTGAAATCCTTAGCGTACTGAATTGCGGAACTGCACCGACATTTAATAAAGAATCAAAGTCATGCTGCCAGGCATCAGCTCTCACCTGGTCGGTAATGTCCATATCAAAACCGGGAGATGCAGGGCACATATGCCCTTGAAGTGATTTGATATTCGCTTTGGCATAATCCCCAAACTCTCCATAGCTACGGTAGGTAATACCCGCGCGCTGACAGTAATCCCATATAAATCCATCCTTAGGATACGTTATCGGACGGCCACCCTCATAATTCCCCGTACCTCCCCGGCCTCCATACCCGGTTGGCCAGGATTTCTCAATAACATCAGTAGCATAAGCGGCCATACTCCAGTTGTGCCCGTCGGCACTTACTTCGGCATCTACATAGAAATTATCCAGTAGCACATAGTCTTCTGCAAGCGCATGCTGATTAGGCGTAATCTTTTTGCCAAAAAGTGTTAAGGAAGAATCGCCGTTACCCTGAGGGAGATCGCCCAAAACCTGATCATAGGTTCGGTTTTCCTTAATGATATAAAACACGTGCTTTATGGGGGATTTCTGCCCCTGTTTTCGCGGAATAGGATTTCCGGCCTCTCCATCGGCCAATATTGTTCGTTTGTCGCTAAATGGCGTATTTGCGTAAACTTGAGCTGTATAAGATTTTAATTGCTCTGCTTTAGGTACATCAATAAAAGATAAGGTTCCTTTAAACAGACCGGCGATGTACTGGAGTTTATTATTAGCTGTACCGCCCATCTGATAGCCACTGTTATCCGCTTTTGATATGGGCTGTGGACCTTCCGGATTGGCTAGCGAGGTATTACCTTTGCCATTTGTAACCAGGATCTTTGACCCCAGGGTTTTTACATTGGTCGGGTACCATCCTACGGGTATAAAGCCCAGGCTCTGACTGCTGCCTGGGCGACTGACATCAAAAACTGCAAGGCAATTGTTATCGGCATTGGCAATATAAAGTGTTTTCTCGTTGGTGCTTAAGGCTAGTCCATTGGTTGTGGAGCCTGTTAACTGGGTGGCATAAAGGGTTGTCGCAATGGTTTCACTTACCTTATTGGTTAGGGTATTGATCACCGAAACGGTATTGTCATTCGCATTGGCAACAAATAAAAAGTTACCTTTTTTATTTAAAAGCAATTCATTTGGATGATCTCCGACCAGGACCTGCTGAACAATTTCTTCTGATGCAGTGCTGACGATCGCTACAGCCCGCCCGCCCCATAAAGAGATGTATAACTTATTGCCGTCTGGAGAGAGGAGGCAGCTATATGCAATTGCCGGTAACTGCACTTTTTTCAACACCTTTTTTTCATTAGGATTGATGATGTAAAGGGTGCTGTCTTCTTTGGTTACGGTATATAGCCGCGTATTTGCTTTATTTACGGCAATACCTGCAGGGCTTATTTTTCCCTTCGGCCAAACTGGGCCAAGCTTAATGGTATCGCTTTTCCCCAGTTTATTGTTTTCGATCCGAAAGTCCAGAATCCAGTTATCGTTTCCTCCGGATACATACACATGTTGCTCATCTTTACTGAAAGCCAGTCCATACCAGGATTTGGCCAATACCTGTTCGTCAAGTATGGCTTCAGTTTTAGGATCAATTAGCTGTAGCGACTGTATGCTTTGCCCGTTATTAGTGACTGCAAGGAATTTACCTGTTGAACTTAGTTGCATGTTCAGTGGCAGATCTCCTAAATTGATCGAGCGGCCTGCAGGACTTAATTTCCAGCCATTCGGCAATAAGATCTGACTTGTTTTTTCAATCTTTCCCGGCCATTGTGCCTGAGTCTGGTTGATCACAAATACAAATGCAAAAAATATAATGAATTTTTTCATACTACTATTGAATAAGGTTTTAATGATTGCGCAAGTTGAAGTTAATCAAAGCTCTGATGGTATATCCGTTTCCTGATGCTACCGTGCCAATATCGCGAATGGCTTCTGATGGGATTACCTGGCTTCTGGTTGCATAAAATACCGGTCCACCGGAAAGCGAGAACGATAGTTTTGAATGGGCGGGTTCAAGGTTTATCGCAGGACCGACTAATACTTTGGCACCTCCTTCTGCTTCATCTTTTTCCCAGAATCCTTCCAGATCCTGACCTACGGCTTCAAAACCCACATATAGTCCGCCAGAAATGCGATGCTGGTAACCCAGACTGGTAATAAAATCCAGTTTATCTCTATTACTGTCGAATGCTTTTTCAAACCTTAAATTACCCAGCAAACGCCAATTGATTTGATCAAATGAGGCGGTTATCCTACTGATGGCTGATTTTACGTTTGACCAATCCCGACTTACCCCCAACCCAGCGCCGAGTCTAAAACCACTGAGTTGTGTGCCGCCAATTAAATCCCTAATTACTTCAGCTTGCTCGGCAGAGGTTATCCCACCACGGTTTGCGAAACCGATTGCCGCAGTGGCATATAAAGTGAAACGGTTACCCAAATAGCCTTTTACGCCAAACTGCTGCCCCAGACCATCGTATCCGAACTGTCCTGTCGTCCGTTGCCCATAACTTCCTGAATAATGGATATTCCATCTGGTATTTTGAGGGGTAAGGGTGTTTATGGAAAATAAGAATGGCTGAGTTGAGGTCATTCCAAATGGGTCCCCGGAATTTACGGTATTAATCGTTTGGGCGATGCCCTTGATGATCAGCAATTGAAGGATTGTAAAAAGCAGGATTTTTTTCATTTGTTTTGAACTAGAATTATTTTGTGACTCCAGTAATTTAAAGTCTGGGTAATATTAGGAATGCTGGTTTTGATTAATACCAACTTTAGGTTATTATTGGGTTAATTCTTTGTAACAAATTCTCTACCCTTGATTCTGTTCTTTTTGAAAACTATTGATCTGACTTTTAATGGTTTTTTAGGGTAAAATTTAGGTGTCTTATCAGAAAAGCTCCCAACTGGTCAAAAGAGACAAAAAATATGCAAAAGGGTTTTAAAGTGGTTTGTCATTTGTATTGACCATATGATCGGAAAGTTTTACAGTTGACCCGATTGTTTCCAATTCTAAGAATTTTTATCTAACATTGGGCGCAATAGATTTTTATGCCTACACATCTGCCGGATATCACTGAGGACATTGAACTACTGAAAAAGCTCAGAGAAGGTGATCAGTTGGCTTTTGCGCAAATCTATAACCTGTACAGAAGTAAAATATACCTTTATGCCTGCAACCTTTGTAAGTCTGCGGAGACGGCAGAGGAAGTTGTGCAGGAAGTTTTCATCAGGATCTGGCAGAAAAAAGACCAGATCAACCCTGAACTCAATTTTGATGCCTACATCAGAAAAATTACACTAAACCATGTGCTTAACCACCTCAAAAAAATAGCACGCGACAAGGTGCTGCAGGAAGAGGTGTTAAATTATATGGATGCTATTCGCCACTCAACTGACGACAGCCTCCTGGAGAAAGAGTTACTCAAAACCTATGATGAAGCCATTGCACTTTTGCCGGCACAAAAGAAATTGATCTATCAAATGAGCCGTAATGAAGAGATGACTCATGAACAGATTGCCGAAAGGCTGAATATTTCAAAAAACACGGTTAAAAATCATATGGTTGTTGCTACGAAGTTTATTCGCAGCTATGTCAGCAAACATGGAAGTATCGTTTGTTTTCTGATTGCCTCAAATTATTTTCGTTCCAACTAGTCCTATCATCTTTTTCAGTTGTATTATAATAAACCGGCCGGGTAAGCAGCCTCCGGTAAATTTTTAAACTGTGGAAGAAAAAGTTCAATTTGAATATTTGTATCATCAGTACCTGAACAATCAGTGTACAGCAGAAGAGCTGAAATTGTTTTTCAGGTTGCTTGAGAAAAGTAAAGATGATGAACAGGTAATGACGCTAATGTCGGCAACATGGGATCAAACCGCCATTAGTCCAGAGAAAGGGTTAACCCCTCCATTTCCTGATAAAAAGACCACACATCGACTGATATCAAGTCGCAACAGTTTTGGCATGCAGAGGCTTGCAGGTATTGCTGCAACGTTGTTAATTGTAATAGGAATTTGCTTTTACTGGTCCGATGTGTCTCGGATATTTAATCCTCCGCAGGAATCCAAATCAATCACAACATCAACCGAGCGTAAACAATTTGATTTGTCAGATGGCACCAAAGTGTGGCTAAGTCCCAATAGTAAGCTTAGTTATTCCGACAGATTTGAAGGAACTGAACGTAAAGTATCATTGGAAGGGGAGGCTTTTTTTGAAGTAGCACATGATGTCAAACATCCATTTATCATTAAAAGTGGCCAAATCAATACTACGGTACTTGGCACTGCATTTAATGTAACCGCCTACAAAGAACAACACATAATAAATGTGACCCTTGTGACCGGGAGAGTAACTGTTTCACTTAATGGTTCAAACAGCAGCAAACGAGACACGATATTGGCTAATCAGCGTATCGTGTTTGATAAAATTTCCTCGCGTATTTCAAAAGTGGACTATCCTGATGCTGCTACCTTTATGAATAAACGATTAGGTTTATATGAATACAAAGGAGCAGAAATTCAGGAAGTCAGCAGAGATCTTGAAAATCAGTATAACATAAAAATTAAATTAGATAAGCAGTTATCTGAAGCAATATTTTATGGGAATCTGAACRTGTCAGCTCCGCTGGATGAAACATTAAACAAGCTAAGTACCGTTGTGGAAGCTAAATGGCGAAAAGAGGGAGGGCATTATGTGATCCTAAAATAAATGCCCGATTCTGTTATACAGAACCAGGCAAGTATCTGAACTAATTTAAAATGTCCGAGCCTTGAGAACTACAGGACATAAGAAATCAATATTTAATTATAAAGTTATGAATCCATAACTGTCAAACAAACATATCAATGAAAAAACTAGAACCTGTTGGGTTCCTAACCTTTATTGCCGTTGTCTTATTATTTCTGATAGTCCTACAGTCGCGGGCACATGCCCAAAGTCCATTGGATAAAAAGTTAAGTATAAGCTTAAAAAACGAACAACTTAAAAAAGCACTAGATAAAATAACTTCCATTTCCGGTGCAAAATTCACCTTTAATGAACAGATTGCAAGCAGTTCTATTAAGATCAGCATTACCGCCTGGGATAAAAGCCTGAAAGAGATTCTGACATTGGCTTTTGCTGACAAGCCGCTGCAATTCAGTATACTGGATAAAGAAGTATTCATTCGCCTTGATCCCGAAAAAACAAAAAAGGACGAGGCCGGTCCGGCGGCAAATCCGGCACAAAGCAAAGAAAAGTATACACTAAGCGGAACAGTTAAATCGCAAAGTACAGGCGAAACTTTAATTGCCGCAACCATAAGGATCGTGGGCGCTAATTTAGCTACAGCCAGCAATGAATATGGCTTTTATTCCATTACCCTGATAAAGGGTAGCTATGATCTGGAGATTAGCGCTGTCGGCTCAAAAACCTACAGAGTCCGGATTGATTTGAAAGAAAATACGAATCTGAATGCTACCTTAACTGATGATCAGAATTTATTGGAAACGGTTACAATCAATAGTACTTCCGCACAACGAAATATCGGAAATCCGCAAATGGGAATGGAACGATTGAGCATCAGCGAAACTAAATTGGTCCCTGTACTCATGGGAGAGCCGGATTTAATCAAAACCTTGCAGCTATTACCTGGCGTGAAAACTGCCGGAGAGGGAAATGGTGGTATGTTTGTGCGCGGCGGAACGGCAGACCAGAATATGATCTTATTAGATGAAGCGCCAGTATACAACGCCTCCCATTTGCTGGGCTTCTTTTCGACCTTTAATTCTGATGCAATTAAAAATGTAACGCTGTATAAAAGTGGAATGCCGGCTCAATATGGTGGTGGTCTGTCATCAGTTCTGGATGTTAAAATGAATGACGGAAACAATCAAAAGTTGGGGGTAAGCGGGGGAATTGGCCTTATTGCTGCACGATTAAATGTAGAAGGGCCAATTCAAAAGGATAAGTCATCGTTTCTCATCTCTGCCCGCAGGACTTATGCAGACATGTTCCTAAAACTCTCCAGCGATACTTCGATCAACAATACACAGCTTTATTTTTATGATGTTAATGCCAAGGCCAATTATATATTAGGGGATAAAGACCGTTTGTTTTTATCCGGCTATTTTGGAAAGGATGTATTGGCCTCGGATAACCTTTCTGGAATCAACTGGGGTAATGCTACCGCAACCATGCGCTGGAATCATGTTTTTAACAATAAACTATTTTCCAATACCTCGGTAATTTTTAGCAACTACAATTATAAGGTGCAGGCTAATACGGACGAAAATTCACTGACACTCTTCTCGCAGATTCGTGATTGGAATGTTAAGGAGGATATCCAGTGGTATGCTAATGAGCAGAATACGATTAGCTTTGGTTTGAACTCAATATTCCATACCATAAAACCTGGAGAAGTGCAGGCCACAGGAAATTCCGGTTTCATTTCACAGAACCTTCAAAATAGATACTCATTGGAAAACGCAGTCTATGTGAGTAATACCTGGAAGGCCAGTAGTGCGCTTACCCTTACTTATGGATTGAGAGTATCAGCTTTCACCATATTGGGCCCTGGTGACTATTACAGCATCAACCAGGCAGGAGATGTAATCGGCTCAACTGCTTACAAAAGGGGAGAACTGGTAAAAACTTATGTTAATTTAGAACCGCGTTTAGCCGCTGCACTGCAAGTCGGTGAGTGGGCATCGGTTAAAGCATCTTATGTGAGGAATGTGCAAAACCTGCACTTGATTTCTAATTCTAATGCCGCTTCTCCAACCGATAGGTGGGTGGCCAGTACCAACATTATTAAACCTGAATTGAGTGACCAGGTGTCATTGGGTTACTATCGGAACATTGGCTCTGCTTATGAGCTAACGGTCGAAACGTATTACAAGACACTGAAAAATCAGATTGATTACCGCAATGGTGCTGATATATTTACAAACAGACCAATTGAAACGCAGTTGCTGTTTGGCAAGGGGCGTGCTTATGGTATGGAGCTGCTGTTGAAAAAGAAAGCGGGCAGGCTTAGCGGCTGGTTAGGTTACACATTATCAAAAACGGAAAGAAAAATCGATGGCATCAACAACAATCAATGGTATAATGCCCGTCAGGATAAAACTCATGATGTTTCTGTTGTCAGCGTATATAAACTGAGCCAAAAATGGAGTGTTTCTGCAAATTGGGTATATTCTACTGGAAATGCTGTTACTTTTCCAAATGGAAAATACCGATTACTTGGTCAAAGCTATTTTTATTTCTCTGAACGCAATGCAGATCGTATGCCTGCTTATCACCGATTAGACCTGGGTGCTACGCGAATGTTGAAACAGAACAAGAAATTCTCATCTGAACTGAGCTTTAGCTTGTACAATGCCTATGGCAGGAAAAATCCATTCCGCATTACCTTCCAGGATAGTGAGTCAGACCCCAACCGTACCGAGGCAATAAGAACCACCTTATTCCGCTTTATTCCATCCGTATCTTACAATTTTAAATTTTAACTTATGAATTCTATATATCGTTTTCTGTTACTTTCTATGATGGTGTTGCTTTGGTCCTGTGAAGATGCCATAGAGCTGAAACTTAAGGACAATACCCCAAAGTACGTAATTGAGGGTATGATTACCAACGAACCAGGTGTATGTCAGGTGAATGTGAGTCAAACAAAGAATTTTGGTGATGACAACCAGTTTAACGGCATCAGCGGAGCTATTGTTAAGGTTGATAATAATGGCACCTCAGTATTGTTGAACGAGATCAGTAAGGGGATTTATACCACAACCGCGATTAATGGTACTCCTGGTCAAACCTATTTTCTGTCTGTAACCATTCAGGGCGAAATGTTCACCGCATCCAGCACGATGCCTGAGCACGTACCTTTCCTGGATTTTACACTTAAACCAAAGGATTACGATTCAACCCGTACCACGCCGATGGTGAAATTCAAAGATACGCCCGGGGTGGCAAACTACTATTGGTTCCAGCAATATATCAATGATAAAATTCAACGTGAATATAAAGTGCTCAATGATGAATTTACCAGTGGACAGGAAATAAATGAGTATCTGGTCTTTGAAAACACAACCAAAGATCATGGCAAAAATATTGTTAAAGGAGATCGTTTAACAGCGGAAATGCATTGTATTGATGCTTCTGTATACACTTATATGTTTAGCCTCTCCAATGCCAACGGTTCATCCGATGGGGCTGCACCAGCAAATCCGGTTACTAATATCAATGGTGGGGCATTAGGCTTTTTTAGTGCCCATACCGTTCAGCGTAAAACAATTGTTGTTCCATAAATCAGGGAGGGGAAACTTGATATAAACAATAAAGCCTGCTAATCATTGATTTGCAGGCTTTATACAGGTTTTGATACTTTGGCGGAGAATGGGGCATCATCGCTGTCATTTCTGCGATTTTTTAAAAATAGAGACGATTCTTACTTCCTTAGTTGCAGGTTTAATATTTTCAGTGTGATGTGGTCCTTTAAACCGTTATAGAATTTATCAAGTACTTTTTCGAAGACCGGATCTGTAGGTGAAACCGAGGCAAATAGGGTCATGCATGATTTTAGTTTCAGGTCATCCGGACTGCCAAATACTCGATGTGCGTCATTGGTTTTAAGTTCCAGTAAGCTATTGCACATTAAAATGAGTCTAGGTCCTAATGTCCGATGCTGCAGATATTCTTTGGCCTCATCAATGTCTCGAATGGCATAAAATCTCGAAATCTCCGTATAACCAAGCCCCTGGATTTGAGGAAATACATACCACATCCAATGACTGCTTTTCCTGCCGTTTTGAATTTCAGTCAGAGCGGTTTGAAAGACCGATTTTTGTGCTGTAATATATCTTTCCAGGTTATGCTGCTTCATCGTCTAATTTCTTTTCAAATTAGGGTAAAATTTGCTGAATAGCAATAGTTATCCTGATTCCTTGCTGAGATGTGGGGGGCAGTCAGATGGCTCATAAACCCTGCCATATAGGGATAAGACCTGATCAGAAATTCAGGTTTCAGATGCTAAATAAGCACTTTAACTATGCTCTTTTTTTATGGATTTTTAAGGTATCCTGTTTGTCGGGGAACTCAATTGTTTCCGTTTTTCCCCAGTCCCGGTCTTCTCTAAAATCTTCATCAGCATGAAAATAATGAGTGTGCTTGCTTATAGCAGCATTTTTGACTGAATCAAAGGTACTACGTTCTTTTGCTTTAGACTTCATGTTTAAAAATTAGTGGCACATAATCAAATAACATACGCTTATTGAAAAGGTTTGTCATTGGATTTTAATTTATGGATGACATCGTGGTTTTCAAGGTTCTCATCCAGCGCAATTAGATATCGCCTGGTTTATGCCAAAATAATCTAACTTATCTGCATTAGCATTGCTAATTTAATTGCCAATAATTCTAAAAGGTCGATTGGCTGAGTGGAGAGACAGGGTGTGGCAAAGTCTCTTACACCTCGCGTGTTTGCAGAAAATTAAGGGAACATGAACATTGGCAAAGCTCAAAAAGACTGCGCTTTTCTTCAAAGAATAGATGAAAAATTGTTTAATTGAAGGTGTAGCTCAGGTCTCTGTCTGGTTTTAGGTTGCAGCAACGATTAGTTTTTCCGCTCGGGTGCGGTTTGTCGTTTGAGACCACCACTGGACCATAGTGCCCAAATGATGAGCACAGGCTGGAAGAAAAGCCGTGCCAGACGCTTGGTGTCGGTATCCAGCCGGAATGCGTTGCGATGTTCAGTGTACTGGGCAATGTTGCCAGGGAAAACCAGTATATAAAAGATGGCAAGTGCTATGCCGACTTTAATTCTTTGTTTGCGCCAAAAGATCATTGTCACTCCCAGTAAAATCTCCACGATTCCTGAAAGCAGGACGACCAGGTCTTGGTTCATTGGGATCCAGTTTGGTACCTGTGCCTGAAATTCTTCCCGCTGAAAACTTAGATGCCCCAAACCTGCCAATATCATAAATAGGCCCAAGATTATCCGTGCAAGATTTTTTAGATTGGTGGCAGAATGATTTTCTTTTGTCATTGTCGTCAAATAATTTACTGCTCTGTTAACAATCGGCAGGCATGATCGTTCGGGTGATCAAATAACAGTTCCCCCCTTTAGCTGAAAGTCTTTTTTAACACGTTCATATCTTTCCCGGTCTATCGGTTTAGCGGCGCGCGTTATAATACTTGATTTAAAACCTAAGTCTAACGCGTCATTTGCAGTATAATACACACAAAAATCAGCGGCCACTCCGCAAACGGCTACTTCAGTAACGCCTCTTCCTTTAAGGTAATCGGCCATGCCTGTAGATTTTTTTCTGCCATTGTCAAAAAAGCCGCTGTAACTGTCAATTTCTTTATCCACCCCTTTTCTAAAAATAGCCTCAACAGCATTCGTTAAAAGTTCTGGAACCAGTTCTGCGCCCTTTGTTCCCTGTATGCAATGCTCAGGCCATAGTACCTGATTTAATCCGTTTAACGATATTTCTTCAAATGGTATTTTATTTGGGTGGGAAGTAAAGAAACTTTTATGACCCCTTGGATGCCAATCTTGCGTGGCTACTACCAGATCATATTCTGACTGTAAGTCGTTAATGGTTTGGACGATTTCGTCACCATGGTTAACAGCTAAAGCACCTCCGGGTAAAAAATCATACTGCACATCGATAATAATTAGCGCATTCATAGATAAGGATTGATTGTGATTAATTTAATGGGTTTCGGGCATGATGTGTTTGAAAAATTAAAGTTTGAAGGTAATGTAAAATAAGCTTATAGCATAAGAGGGGAATTTACCTTTGTCTATATTCCTCATGGGCGTAATATGAAGGATCAACAAAAATCTTCTTACTTTTTTACATTGCTAGTGATCCAGAGCTGGAAACTATCCATAAATTTCTTTAACAATGCCCTGGTAGATTCATTGGTGAGTATACCCTTATCGTCAAATAAGCTAGCGGCACCCCCGATATAGGCCTCCGGCTGAGCCATAGCAGGAACGTTCAGAAATACAAGGGACTGGCGCAGGTGATGATTTGCCCCAAAGGCCCCAATGTTGCCAGGAGATACGCTGATCACCGCACCAGGTTTTCCATCCCAACAGCTTTTCCCATATGGACGAGAGCCGACATCAAGGGCATTTTTGAGTACTGCGGGAACAGACCTGTTATATTCTGGAGTGACAAAAAGTACTGCGTCAAAAGTTGCCAGGTGTTTACGGAAGGTTGTCCATTGCGAAGGTGGAGCTGTTTCCAGGTCTTCGTTGTAAAGCGGCAGATCGCCGATACTGATAATCTCCAATGTAAGTAAGTCAGGAGCAAGTGCAATGAGTGCATTGGCTGTTTTTCTGTTCCAGGATTCCTTGCGAAGGCTGCCCACCAGAACTGCTGTTTTAAGTTTTGTCATGGTAAATAGTATAGAGTGATATTTCCAGTAATAACACAAAGCGGGACCTTTTAGATACCCGCTTAATTTTATGGGTTAGGAATGTTGCCCTTCATGGACACCCTCTGCAAATTCTTCTACCATCTTGTCATTAAAAGCAGGGAGATCTCTTGGGCTTCGGCTGGTGACCAAACCCGCGTCAACTACAACTTCCTGGTCATACCATTCAGCACCAGCATTCAACAGGTCAATTTTTATGGTTTTTGTTGAAGTCAACTTTCTACCTTCTACAACTTCAGCTGTAATCAGCACTTGCGGGCCGTGACAGATCGCTGCTACTGGTTTTCCAAGGTCAAAAAAAGCTTTTACAAAGTCGACGGCATCCTCATTCTTTCTTAATGCGTCGGGATTTAATACCCCACCGGGAATTACTAATGCATGATAGTCATCAGCATTAGCTTCATTGATTGTCTTGTCTACATCCACTTCAATTGTCCACTGATGGTCGCCCTTCATTGCCTGTATCTTGCCTGATTTAGACGAGATGATATGAACTGTGGCACCTTCTTCTTTTAACCTTTCAACAGGGCTTGTCAATTCTGTTTCTTCAAAACCGTTTTCCGATAAAACGGCTATGGTTCGATTGCTTAATTGTCCCATGATTATTGTTTTAATGTTCAACGTTAGTTTTCTGTTTAATAACTACAATGGTTAATACAGAATGTTTTAGATTTTGTTGTTCCCGCTTTTTGACAGCGTGAAACGAATGATGCTAATGGTTTGTTCTTCTCAAACAGAATTGATATAAATGAATATTACCTAATTTCTCTTGCTGAATAGCATTTCCCTGAAGTGAATCCTGAAAAATCTGTACTTTTCATCGCCAGGAGATTAATAAGCACTGATGTCAACCAGCGCTTATCTCTATATAACAGTGGCCAGGGTGGTTCGGGGTTCGCGACTTGACCCAAGCGTTCTTTATTGAAAAAATCTGTTTCCGTTAAAATAACAATCTAATCTTGCTTATATTCTTATTTAGTTCAACTCGCGTTTCCTACCCACAATTAAGCCGCTTTTAATATTAAAAACCGGAGAAGCTCCAGTACGTTTAAGCACCGGCCGGCTCCTGTTTTTTTCAAATTGCTTAATCGCCAGTTGGTTCATGGAAAATCGCTCTTAACTTATTTTCAGCTTCCATGTTTAAAAACGCTGAAAGTCTAAGAA
>NZ_JBFTNT010000075.1:0-19939 GCF_056397585.1 Pedobacter sp. 05L430
CGCTTACTCTTGATCATGCAGATGATGATCTTGTTAAGGGCAGCTTATTGGTATGGGATGCAAAAGGTGTTCTGGTAAAGGAAACTAAATAAATGACCTGATTTTTAAGATTCTGTTAAGGGAGTAATTTAAATTGTCCCTTTAACAGAATCTAGAGGTTCCAGAAAACGTACCTAAAAAAGTTTTTCTTGCGGTGGTTTAACGCCTGCCAATCGAAGATATACAGTTGTTTGTCCTCTGTGATGTGCCTGATGCTCAAAAACTTTAGCCAGAGCCAATCTTTTGGTCATATCAAATTTTCCAAATAATTTGATGGGTGCATCGAGTTGCGCATCGGTCATCTTTTTTATGTTATCGATCACAAAATCATAGCTGGCCAGTACCAAATTGCTCACATTGGTTTTGGATTTATCACTGGTTTTTTCCAGCTCCCCCTGCCCAACCGGGCTCTTAGTACCTGTAACAGCCGAAACAAAACCATAATTGGCATCACCCAGGTGTAACACCTGTTCGGCAAAAGATCGCATTTCTGGAGTGGGCTTTAAAGCATAGCCACTTTCTGGCATTGCATCCAGATATTCCTTAGTATAAGCTTTTGACCTTTCCCATTCCTTTATCAGATCGGTTACTGTTACTTGCGCCTTTGCCATTTGGCTGCCTATGATTAAAAATAGTACCACGGCTAAACTTTTAAGTTTCATGTTTTTTAGATTTTAGGGTGAGTATTTAGACTTTTCCTTCTTATAAATTTACTGTTTTTCAAACAATTAAGCTAAGTTAAGTTCTTGTCCTTGATAGTGAAATCGGATGGTTTCATAGTTATCTAATTAATCTTTAATGATTAATCAAATTTACATGCAATGATGCTGCCTGGCATAGGTCAAAATAGACATTTTAGCGGGCTGATTTGGACGAGCAGAAAATAAAAATATAACTACCTATTGTTTCGTACGAAAAAATTCCTACATTAGATTTATGAAAGCAAATAACGAAACTGAAAACAACAAAATTGAACCTACTAAATCGGAACTTGAGATACTCCAGGTAGTATGGGAATATGGTCCGTCGTCAGTTAGATTTGTAAATGATAAACTAAATGAACGCAGGGAAATCAACTATACTTCTACTTTGAAGCTGATGCAAATCATGGCCGAAAAGAAAATCCTGAAAAGAGATGAAAGCGCGGTAAAACACATTTACCATGTTACAGAAAACGAAGAGAAAACAAAGCGTCACCTCTTGAAGAAATTTGTAGACGCAATGTATAATGGTTCTGCGAGTAAGCTGGTAGTACAACTACTAGGAAACGGAAGCACATCAAAAGAGGATGTGAAAGAGATTAGAGACCTGCTAAACAAAATTAATGAGGAATAACTAATTAATCATTTTCAATATGAAACATCAGCTGATACAAGCAATTTGCGATACTTTACTACAATCTCTGTGGTTAGGTTTGGTACTTTCTGTGGTTACTGGTTTAACTATCATTTTTACCCGTAAGTCGAGCGCCAGGTTAAGGTATAGATTACTGGCTGGATATCTTTTAATGTTTACTTTGGCCACAGGCTTGACCCTATTTTTCCATTTGACTGGTACCGAGGACATTAAGGACGTATATAATCAGACAATTGGCTCAAGTGAGAACAACATTCTTTTTTCCGGTTATCAATATTTGAATTCAAAATCGGAGATCATTGTGCTTATCTGGTTTTTAATGATTTGCATCAAATTTACCAGGCTTGGTGTAGGATTTTATAATCTGTATCGTTTGAAGCGCGAACAGCTGATACCAATAGGGAAATACTGGGAAGATAAGGTCAGCTATTTGTGTGAGGTGTTGCAGATTAAAAATAAAATAACTGTAGCTGAGTCTGGGATTGCAAAAATACCAATGGTTCTTGGTCATTTAAAACCGCTGATTTTACTTCCGGTTGGCTTGCTGACTAATTTATCCGTTGCCGAGGTGGAGGTAATTTTACTTCATGAGTTAAGTCATATTCGCCGTAGGGATTACCTGGTCAATGTATTGCAAAACTTTCTGGAGCTTATATTTTTCTTTAATCCGGCAGTTTTATGGATATCAACGCTGATTAAAGAAGAAAGGGAAAACTGCTGTGATGATATGGTAATAGCCACTAAACAGAATAAAACAGTTTATATAAATGCTTTGCTTTCTTGCCAGCAATACCAGGCAAATCAGCGATTTGCAATGATGCTTTCTGCAAACAGAAACAGTTTAGTTGGACGTGTGAGACGGATGGTTTCAAATGATAACCATACTTTGAGTGGCATAGAAAAAAGCTTACTGACTGTTTGTTTGATAACTGCTGTTGTGTTGACTGCAGCATTTTCGTCTGTAGGTTCACAAAGCGTAAGCAACACTCCTGATCACTTGCTTACTCTTGTGGCTAAAAATACAATTAAGCCACAGACCGACACATTAAAGCTTCGAAAAAAACTGACCACCAGGCCGCCAAAGAAGAGGGTTAAACTTAAAAGAAGTAATTCTTCGAAGCTGCCTGGAGCAAATGTTGTTCAGTCTGAAATGATTAAGATAAAATCTGATGAAGCGAAAGCGAGGTTTGAAGAAGACAGGAAGAGGTCTGAGGTGAATAAGAGAAGATCTGATGAAGCAAAAATAAGATCCGATGAAACAAGAGCGAGAGCTGATGAAGCAAGGGCGAGAGCTGATGAAGCGAAGATAAGATTGGACCAATCCAAAATAAGAATAGATGCAGCTAAAACAAGAGCCGAGGAGGTCAGGATTAGAGCTGAGGAGGTTGCGGAACGATCGTCTAAGTTACGTGTGAAAATAGAATCTTCCGGGCCTAAAGGAAGTCCTGGTCCAACTGGCCCAATTGGAGATTCGCCGAGATAAAACTTACAGATTTTAACGACCTACAAACTGTCTGACGACAAAGGTGTGTTCAAGATTTCAAACCTGGAAGCTGGAACAAAGTATCGCCTGGTGGTAAATGCCTGGCAATATTTGGTTTTACGTAAAGAGGTTACGCTAACTACAGCAGGCACTAACTTAGATCTGGGGAATCTGCTAATGTCTGTGAAAACAAATGCTTTAAATGAGGTGGTTATCTATTCAGAACGCCCCCCTATCATTGTTCGAAAAGACACGATTGAGTTTAATGCCGGATCGTTTAAAACCCTTCCCACTGCTGTAGTAGATGATTTGCTGAAAAAACTTCCTGGTGTAACGGTTGCTGCAAATGGCAGTATACAGGTAAATGGTAAAGATGTTAGTAAGATATTGGTTGACGGAAAAGAGTTTTTTGGAGGGGACCAACAGATTGCGACCAAGAATCTCCCCGCAAATATCATAGACAAAGTTCAGGTTACTGACGATCAGGAGGCCAAAAGACAGGATCCGGATCTACTGGCCGGAAATGTGCCACAGGTAATCAATTTAAAGCTGAAGAAAGCCATCAAACAGGGCGCTTTTGGTAAACTTTATGCAGGTGGTGGTCTAAAAGAGTTATATGAAACTGGTGGCATTTTAAATTTTTTCAGAGATACGACACAACTAAGTCTGCTGGCTTATGGTAACAATGTGAACAAACCAGGTTTTAATGTTGGAGAGATTTCACGTATTGGTGGGTTTTCCAGAAGCGGCATTAGTTCTATGTATACCAATAGTGATGGAACTGCTTTTGTAAATGACATTTCATTTGGTGGCTCTTCTGCAGGAGTGCAGCGTTCAACCGGGGCTGGTGCAAATTTTAATACACTTACCAAAGGTGGGATAATAGTGAACGGTAAGTATTTCTTTGGGTCGATTGATAACTCCCTTGAACAGATCATTGATGCTAATCAAAATCTGGGTAATGAAAAGCTACACACCACAACCAATTCCAATCAGCGCAACAAGAATTATAACCACAACATTGGCGCCAAGGCTGAATGGCAAATTGATACGCTGACCAAGCTAATACTGGAGCCTTCTGTTGTTCTTCGCACTGTTCGCAACAATGGCTTTCAACAAACTGAGACCAGGGATGCTAGTAGCATTTTACTGAACAATGGGATAAATGATAGTAGATTGCGGGGAACAAATACAGAGTATTATTTTAACGGCAGTTTCTGGAAAGACTTTAAGAAACCTGGAAGAACTTTCTATGCTGCCATAGGCATCAGTGAAAGAGATAATCTCAATGATAATTTTAATATAGCGAAGAATGATTTCTATAATCCGCCTTCAAATAGTGTAACAGATCAGCTAAGAGATAACAACATCCGTAATTTTGGACTGAGCTTAAATGCCAACTATGCCGAACCGATTAGCAAAGCGTTTGCACTAAGTTTTGCTGTTGGCGGCAATTATCTTGACAATGAAAATGCCCTATTTACTTTTTATAAAAACCCACTAAATCAGGCGTATGATATTGCGGTTCCTACACTATCAGAAACAGTTACTCAAAATGGATATAAAAGCAATTCACGTGCAAGTTTGAGATGGAAGATTACAAAGGACTTTAACATCCAGCCAGGTTTTGTACTTAATACCATTGACCTGCAAAACAATTTCAATAGCGCAGCCTCATTTGAACAGCATTACCGCTTCGTTGCCCCTTCGCTGACGGTGAGATACAAGACCTTTAGTCTGGATTACTCCCCATCTTTCAGAGAACCAGATGTAAAATACATTCAGCCTGTAGCCAACAACTCTAATCCTTTGTTCATACAAGAAGGTAATCCTAACCTGAGACCTGCAAGAGCTCATCAAATTGGAACAAGGGTATCTAAATATGACACAAAACATTTGCTCAATTATTTCTATAATGGCTTCCTGACATTTCAGAAAGATGCAATTGTGATGTCCAGGGTAGTACGCGACAACGGTGTTCAGGTAAACACTCCTGTTAATGAAGACGGCATATGGCAGTTTAATGGCGGTGGGTCCGTAAGCAAGGAGATTAAAAATGGCAAGAACCAGTTTACATTTGGAGGTGGTTTTTGGCTAACCTATAATCACGATGTAGTACTGGTTAATTCAGTAAAAAGTTTCGCCAATAATATAGCTTTAACCCCAAGACTCAACACTCGACTTAATTTAAATGATAAGTTTGAGTTTGCCGAGACCTATAACCTGGGTATTAATAAAAGTTCTTATGACGATCCTTTTTATAGTGATCTGGATTTTCTGGTACATACAAGTGAAACTGAACTGGTTCTTCGTTTTCCAAAAAAAATGGTTTGGGAAACAACCTATAAGCTACAGTACAATACCCAAACCATAGCAGGGTTTAACAATAACATTCAAATTTGGAATGCCGGCCTTACTTTCTTATTCCTAAAGAACGACAAAGCTCAGTTGAAGTTTGCGGTGAATGATATTCTAAATACTAATACAAGGAGGTCTATTAACATCAGCGAGAACTATATCCGGGATATCAGCACGAATAATTTAGGCCGTCATGGCTTGCTAACTTTGACTTACAACATTCAGAATTTTGGCGGCAAGGTTGGTGGCAGAGATACCTTTTTTAGATTCTAATTTAATCAATCAATGCTTGCTTTTCAGGATCATTTAAATACTCAAACATTAAGTCAATTTGCCCGGCCAGCACCCTGTCTTCCGAAAGCTCCGGTAAATCATCTTGTTTGAAAAAGCCCATATCTAAAATATCAAATGCCTGGTTGTATTCTCCGCTTGTAATTTCACACTGAATAAAGATCTTGTATACGTAATCTAATTGAGGAGGATGTGGATGGCAGCGTTTATCCAACACAGCTAATAGCTTTATCGGTTTAACATTAAAGCCCGTTTCTTCTAAAGCTTCTTTTACAGCGGCTTCCGTTGGAGACTGTCCGATATCTGCCCATCCGCCTGGCAGAGACCATTTGCCATCTGCTTTCTCTTTGACCAGCAAAATCTCATTTTTGTGGTCAAAAATAACTGCCCGTATATCTACTTTGGGGGTGRTATATTCCTTTGCTGCGCTAAAATAGCCAGCTAACTGATCTGATGGTAATCCGGTTGCCATGTTCATCATTTCTAAACTGATCTGCTCCAATTCCCGATACCGATCTGTATCATATTCATTGTTGGCATAAGTTAAACCCAAATGGGCAATAGACCTGAGGCGCTTGGCATAATTTAAAATCGTTGACGACATAATATTAAAGGAGTTTTATCCCGGCTTTCCGGTAAGGTTGTAATAATAAATCTTCGGGATCCAGATTGGTGATCATCAGGTCGATAACATCTGTTTTACATATTTCAATGGTCGATACTGCATTCAGCTTTTCTGTGGTAGGTACAACGATCAACTGGTCGCTCATTTCGCTAATCCGTGTTTTAACGTCCGCTTCTTCCAGTACAGGGTCCGTTACACCCTGATCGATATGCAGACTATGTACACCGAGTACGCTGATATCTGCGTGAAGGGTATTGTACTTTTTAAGCACATCGAAACCGGTAGAAACTTTCGACTTTTTGGAAGCTTTCCCTCCTGCAAAAATGAGTTCAATATTGGGAAAATCAAAGGTTAAATTGGCAATAGGATAGCTATGGGTAATGAGGGTTAATTCAATGTTCCGTGGCAAATAGCTGGCAATTAGAAAAGGTGTTGTACCACCATCGAAAACAACAACTTGCCCATCTTTAAACAGACGTGCTGCTTTTTGGGCTACAACCCGCTTTTCCCCATTTGCATACAGTTCTCTTTCCTGGTAAGTAACTGGTAATATGGCTCTTGGCTGTGCCCCACCTTTTACCCTGGTTATTAAGCCGGCATCGGCCATCTCGCGAATATCACGCCTTATAGTATCTTCTGAAGTTTGCAGTTTTGCTGCCAGTTCCTGATAGCTCACCTGATCGTTCAGACGCAACTGATCTAAGATATGTTGTTGGCGTTTTGATTTTGTCATTGCAAATTATTTGCATCTAAAGTACAAATAAATACAATATATTTGCATAATATTTACAAAAAATAGCGTATATTTGCATATTTAATACTAATTCAAAGACAATGACAAATTTCAAAGTAATCATTTTTGACCTGGACGGAACCATTGCAGATACCTTACCATTATGTATTGCTGCTTTTAAAAAGAGCATAGAGCCATTGTTAGGTAAGCGGATTAGCGACGAAGAAATTGTGGCAACCTTTGGCCCATCTGAAGAAGGCACCATAAGAAAACTGATTCCACTCCACGAGGATGCCGGTGTAAAATCTTACCTGACGTATTACGAACAACTACATTATACCTGCCCAGCCCCTTTTCAGGGGATTAAAGAGTTACTCGAAAGCTTGCAAAATAAAGGCGTACAACTGGCCATGGTTACTGGAAAGGGTAAGTACAGCACAAAAATTTCGCTTGAACAATTTGGCCTGTCAGAATACTTTGATGTGTTAGAAACCGGTTCGCCAGATGGCCCTAATAAAGTGAACGGTATCAGATCTGTGTTAAAGCGTTTTAAGGCCGAGGCCGAAGAATGTCTGTATGTTGGTGATGCACCAAGCGATATAGTTTACTGTAAGGAAATTGGCATCCCCATTGCAGCAGCAGCTTGGGCAAGTACTGCCGATATTACTGCCTTGCAAGCACTAAACCCCGAATGGTTATTTAAATCAGTAGAGGGATTTCAAAGTTGGGTTTTAGATTAAACTCATCATCATGCTGAGGGTCCAGCCTTAGAAAAACGTTCCTTTTGTGACCGATCGTTTCTGATCAACTGCTTTTCCCGTCAGCCATATTTGACGATTACCAATTTTCACTAAAATTGATTCAGTGGTTTGAACCGGAGCTAATCAAGCATCCGGTATTTCAGGTTCTACCAACTTAATCAATTTTTCAATCGATTCCTGCCAACCCAGATAACACATTTCGGCTGGTATTACTGCAGGAATCCCTTCTTGCAATACTTTTAGCTCCGTACCTACCGATGTTTTTTGAAACCAAACAGAAGTGGTCATTACTCCTGGCAGGTTTGGATCGTCAAATTTATCTGTGTATTTCAAAAACTCACTTGGTTTAACCTCTACGTATTCTCCACCAAATGAATGGCCATTACCAGTTGTGAAATTTTGAAACGACATTCTAAATGTACCACCTACCTTAACATCCATACTGTGTACAGTACAAAGGAAACCATAAGGTGGTAACCACGAAGCGATAGCCAAGGCTTCGGTGAAGGCACGATATACCTTATCAGGCGATGCCTTAATAACTCTGTGCAATGAAACTTTGTTGTCTGACATAAGAGTAGTTTTTAGTATTGATTTATGTTTATGTTAATTTTCTTTAACAAAGATGCACGTAAAAATAGGTATTGATCAGGGGCATATACGACAATTTCACGACCAATTTGCGACATATTAAGCATTATCGCCTTAGGTCTGACATCCTCATTTTGGCTACAAAAACCCTCAATTAGCCTACGAGGAGGCAATGCTATCTGTTGACCTTTGTTGTATCATTTATTTAAAATATAAAATCATGACACATCAAAAAGATCATTCAAATGCAAACAAAGTTTGGTTCATCACGGGCACTTCCAGAGGTTTTGGGCGCGTTTGGGCTGATGCAGCGCTAAAACGTGGCGACAAGGTTGCAGCTACTGCACGCAATTTGGAAAGTATTGCAGACCTGAAGGAAAGGTATGGTGAAAATGTGCTGACTTTAGAACTTGACGTAACAAATTCCGAGCAGGTAAGGGCTACAGTGGAACAAGCTTATAAGCATTTCGGCCGACTCGACATTGTGTTGAACAATGCCGGCTATTCATTGGTAGGAACTATTGAAGAAGCCAGCACATACGATATTCGCGCACTTTATGAAACCAATGTTCTTGGCCCTGTTGCCGTTATACAAGCCGCTTTACCATTACTTCGGAAACAAGGATTTGGTCACATATTGGGAACATCTAGTAATCTGGGCCATGTTACCCTACCGGTTATCGGTTACTATAGTTCATCAAAATGGGCATTTGAAGCCATACATGAAAGCCTTGCCGAAGAAATTAAAGCCTTTGGCATCAAGGTAACTATTATAGAGCCAGGCGCTTATGCTACTGAATTTGGTAGTAAGGATTCATTGAAGTTTGCACAAGGAATGGAAATTTACACAGAATTTAAAGCAACATTTTTTGAAAGCCTAAGCACCATGGAAAGAGGCGATCCGAATGCGACTCCAGATGCGCTATTCAAAGTTGTAGATGCAGAAAATCCGCCACTACGGCTCTTCCTCGGTAGCCAATGCCTGCCATTGGTGCGTGATATTTACAATGAGCGTTTAGCTGTCTGGGAAGAATGGGAAGAAGTCTCTAGTTCCGCACAGGGATCCTCAAAATAATGCAATCTAAAATAAGATAACTTGTTAAAGCAGGAATGATAATCGATATTTAGCCAACCATTGGTTATCATTTCAATTGGCGATGAAAAAGAAAGAAAACATTCCACAGAAAATTGCTTCCTTAATAGATGCCCATCATGCTTTTGGGTTACCTAAGCCGAAACATCCGTTAGTGAGTCTGCTCAATGGTCCTCACTCACAGATGGAAGTGGTTAGACCTCTTCAAAATCATGTAATCGGTTTCTATAAAATATCATACAAACCCAGGCTTGGCGGGAGGTTAAAATATGGACAGGGTTATTATGATTTTGATGAGGGTGGTTTATTGTTCATTTCGCCCGGCCAGGTTATTGGCAGCGAAGATGATGACGATATTGTATGTTCTGCATATACTTTGCTCATCCATCCGGATTTCTTTTTAGGTTATCCACTATCTAAAAACGTAAAGCAGTATGGCTTTTTTTCTTATTCAACGAACGAAACCTTACATCTTTCAGAAGAGGAAAAAGCAACGGTCATAGAGGTTTTCAAAATGATTGAAAATGAGCTGAACAGCCGGATCGACGACTTTAGCCAGGATGTGGTGATTTCTCAGATTGATTTATTGCTAAACTATGCCAATCGTTTTTATAAACGCCAGTTCATTACCAGAAAAGCAGTAAACAGTGACTTGTTACAACAATTGGAAAGGATATTAGACACTTATTTCACAGATGAAAGATCTTTAAGCGAGGGTATTCCTACTGTTCAATATCTTGCCGAAACACTAAATCTATCACCCAGTTATTTAAGTGACATGCTGCGCTCCCTAACCGGACAAAATGCACAGCAGCACATCCATCAAAAGCTTATAGAAAAGGCGAAGGAAAAACTATCTACCACTAACTTATCCGTAAGTGAAGTTGCTTATGCGTTAGGTTTTGAACATCCACAATCGTTCAGTAAGTTGTTTAAAACAAAAACCAACTTATCGCCATTAGAATTTAGAAAGTCATTTATATTATGAACATTCAGCTAACATCAAAAAATGCGCTGGTTGGCGCAAGTACTCAGGGATTAGGACTTGCTATAGCAGAGGAACTGGCTAAATGCGGGGCCAATGTAACCTTAATGGCCCGTAATGAGGCCAAACTAAAAGAAATCACTTCCCTTCTGCCCGTGGTGCACGAAAATCAGGTTCATCAGTATCTTGTTGCCGACTTTTCAGATTTTGAAAAATATCAAATAATCATTTCTGATTTTTTCAAGAACCATACCGTCGATATTTTGGTGAACAACACCAACGGTCCGAAAGCGGGAACCGCATTAAACCAAGACGTCAAGTCCTATCAGCAGGCCTTTGACCTTGTATTCAAAACAGTTTGCGAAACAACATCACTGGCGCTACCCCACATGATTAAACAAAAACATGGTCGCATTATAAATGTGTCTTCCATTTCTGTAATAGAACCAATAGATAATCTGGTGCTTTCGAATGCTATTCGATCTGCAACTGCAGCCTGGGCCAAAACACTATCTAATGAAGTAGCAAAACACCATATTACCGTCAATAATATTCTAACAGGCTATTTCGATACCGAAAGGATAAATGACCTTATTGATAAACAAGCAATCTCAAGTGGTCAAACGGTTTCTGAAATCAGGAAAGGAAGAGAAAACGAAGTTCCGATGAAAAGGCTTGGTAAATCTGAGGAATATGGTTATTTAGTGGCTTTTTTGGCATCAGAATATGCTTCATATCTCACGGGAGCAAGCATCCCACTTGATGGTGGCCTTGCTAAGTCATACTAACAACCCTAATAAAAAACAACTTTGAGAATTAATAACAGATAAAATGGACAATACAAGAGTATATAAAATGTCTTTTGCGAGCGTTTATCCGCATTACATTCAAAAAGCGGAGAAAAAAGGACGCACAAAAGAAGAATTAGATGAGATCATATTTTGGCTGACAGGATATGACAAACAATCCCTGCAACAACTCATCGACAACAAAACCAATTTTGAAACT
Organism: Pedobacter sp. 05L430; assembly: GCF_056397585.1. Taxonomy (NCBI): domain Bacteria; kingdom Pseudomonadati; phylum Bacteroidota; class Sphingobacteriia; order Sphingobacteriales; family Sphingobacteriaceae; genus Pedobacter; species Pedobacter sp. 05L430. The sequence continues at coordinate 11,324 of NZ_JBFTNT010000075.1, forward strand.
TTTTTTGCTCAGGCACCGCAAATAAATCCAAATGTTTCAAAAATTACGGGTGTAATTTGCGGTTATCGTGTGGAAGAAATCGAAGACCAACTCATGCAAAAGATACGTTATTTGGATAAGTTAGTTGACGAATTGGCAAAAGGAAAGGATATGGAAAAAATTTTAAGGAAATAAACAGATTCAGACTTTGTTTCACCATCATTTACCACTCACTAAAAACTCATTTAATCTTTTAGTTAATTCATTTTGTTTGATGCAATTCATGAAATAAACAACTCCGATTTTCGAATCCTTGTAAAACTCAAATATTGATGTAAAACGATCATCATTATTCCCGGGATGAAAATATTTCACACCATATGGCGTTTGCTCTGCAAATATCCCAAGGCAAGCCGATATTTTTGTCTTCATTTCCGCCGTATCGAGCTCCAATTGTGGAGCAGACATTGATTGGAAAGTACTGTTAGCGGTGTCGCTTTCTTTCATTAATTGAATCACAAACTTAGCATAGTCTTTAGCATCGGTGTATAAACTATAAGATACATAAGGTTGTAGATACAAATCGTTTTTACCCCAGGTTTTATTGTCTTTTAAACCATCTGTCAAATGTTTTTTAACATATTCAGTATAGGTCAAATAGGAATTTTTAATCGACAACGGATTAAATACATATTCCTTAATAAGCTCATCTGTATTCTTCCCCGTTAAATGCTTTACTACCTGTCCGAGATATTCAAAAGCTTCACCCGAATAGCCAAATTTGCTACCAGGAGTAAAGTTAATAGTTAATTTATTGTTTTCCCGCCAATTAGGAAACCCCGTAGAATGGTCTAAAACCATCCTCGCTGTTATGAGCTTATAACGTTCATCGGAACTGATATCATCATAAGGATAATATTTATACAACGGCGTATCTAAACTCAATACACGTTCTTTAACAAGTTTAAGAACGGCATATGCAAATACAGTTTTGGTCATTGACGCTGCTTCGAAAATCGTATTGTTATCCACACGTCCATGTTCAGCATTTCTAACCCCCGTTGCCTTATAATACACTATTTTATTGTTTTTTATGAATGCGATGGACAGTGCAGGTATTTTAAGCGAATCCATTTGTTGCTGGATAAATTTATCGATTGCCGTACTTGATAAATTTTCCCCCTTCAAGGTTTTTATCTGAGCATTTAAACTCTGAGTAACACAAATACTTACAAGCAGTAACAAGATTTTCAAGCTTTTCATATCTTAATTGAATTGGGGTTTTAATATAAGATGATAAATCACTTACGAAGGTTACAAGATTATTATATTAAATTTATATTCGTTTTAAATACCACACCATGGCACCCGCCATATAGCAACATCATTGCATCAATATATAGCTTTCCGATTCTATAATTGCGGAATAGGCACTATGACTGTACTTTTTGTTATATTTAAAGTTCAAGATTAATATGAACGGGCAAACGAATTTTAAGTTAAACGGCCGGATTTGGATCGAAACTCCAACAGGAAAAGTATTAGGCCACGGCAGAGTAGAGCTATTAGAACGCATTCATGCCAGTGGCTCACTTCGACAGGCTGCCCTACAAATGAAAATGTCGTACAAACAGGCCTGGGATTTAGTGCAGCATATAAATGGACACTTTGATGATGCTCTTGTGGTCCTATCGAGGGGCGGTACAGGTGGCGGAAAGGCAATTGTTACTGAAAAAGGGCTTGATATGATTGCAGAATTTAAAAAACTACAGGAAAAATTCACCGAATTTCTTAAACAGGAAGAGAATTCTATAAAAATATAGCTATTACCAGTATCGGACACTACAATATATGATAAAAATCATATAAAACACAAATAGTTATTGATTTGCCATTGACAAATGCGGCATTCATCCTATATTTACCGTTATACTTTAAAAAATATAACGATAAATATAGAACTTTCAGACGCATATCAATAAACATGAATGATTTTTACAAACTTTTAGCTTGCGTTATTGGATCATTCTTTTTGTTGCTCCGAATTTTTGCACCTAACCCCTCCCCTTATCAGTTCACTTATCCAGCTAATTTCGGTAATCGCATTACCATTCCCTCAGATAATCTAACTACCAAAGAAGGTGTGGGCTTAGGGCGTAGGCTATTTTATGAAACGAGACTCTCGGCAAACAATAAATTATCTTGCGGCAGCTGCCATGAACAATCTAAAGCTTTTACCGATGGAAAATCTTTCAGTGTAGGCGTAGACGGAGCTTTAACCAGCCGAAATTCTATGGCTTTGGTTAACCTACTTTGGGCACGCAAGTTTTTTTGGGACGGGCGTTCGGTTGGATTGGAAGAGCAAGCTGTATTTCCGTTAACAAATCCACATGAAATGGGTCAGGCATTAGATGTGTCTGCTCATAAATTAAGAAATACGGATGTGTATCCATCTTTGTTTAAAAGTGCATTTGGTGATACAGCTATCACTCCTTCAAGAATCACAAAAGCCATTTCGCAATTTGAAAGAACCCTTATATCTGCAAATTCATTGTATGACAAGTATCTGAAAAAGGAATACCAGCCCTCTCCCATTGAACTGGAGGGAATGAATTTGTTTATGACCGCACCCCAACCTGACCGAAAAATACGAGGTGCAGATTGTGCCCATTGCCATGGAGGGGTAAAAACCTATATGGAATTGTTCCATAACAATGGATTAGATAACGTCTCTAAAGATAATGGCATACAAGCCATTACCGGGTTGGACTCTGATCATGGCCGATTTAAAATCCCAACCTTAAGGAATATAGCGCTGACCGCCCCTTACATGCACGACGGTCGTTTTATTTCATTGGAGCAGGTGCTTGATCATTACAGCGAACATTTGGAAACCAAACACCTCAGTCCCTTCTTAAAAGGTGTATCAAATAGAAAAAACGGTACAGGTCTTCAACTTACTATACAGGAAAAGAAGGCTGTTATTGCCTTTTTAAATATGCTTACCGACTCATCATTTGTAAACAACCCCGAATTTTCAAATCCGAATTTATAAACCAACCAATTAACCATCAAACTAAATGCCTAAAACCTACTTATCCTTACTCTTTTTAGCACTCTCCTTGAGTGCCGCAGCCCAATCAGACATCAAACCAACCGACACATTGCCCATCACTAAAAGGGTATTCAAATTGGGGGAAGTGCAGATCAAGGGAAAAACCGAAAATGAAACCAATACGGTAAACAGTGAAAAAATTGAAGCGAATAACAAACTTGATGTTTCAGGTGCTTTGAACCTATTGCCAGGAGTTCATTTAACCAAGGTTGGGGCCAGAAATGAATCTGTTGTGCTGGTTCGCGGTTTTGATTTGAGGCAGGTTCCTGTTTTTATTGATGGAATTCCTGTATATGTGCCTTATGACGGATATGTAGATCTGGGCCGCTTTACTACTTTTGATGTTTCACAAATCAGTGTCTCCAAAGGTTTTTCATCAGTTACCTATGGCGCAAACACACTTGGTGGTGCGATCAATATTGTATCGAGGAAACCGGTAAATAAACTTGAAATTGATGCGCGTTCAGGATTTATGAGTGGAGATGGGCATCGTTTGAACCTGAATGCAGGATCAAATTTTGGTAAGTTCTATTTTCAGGGAAGCATCTCACAGTTAAAGCAACAGGGTTTTCCAGTTTCTAAGGACTTCGTTGCCAAACCAAATGAAGACGGCGGTAAAAGAGAAAATGCATATCGTGAAGATGTAAAATATTCATTTAAGGTGGGGTTTACGCCAAAAGCAGGTGATGAGTATGCATTCAACTATGTGAAACAAGATGGCCAGAAGGGCAATCCCCCTTACGTGGGTGATGATGCTAAAATTACTCCACGTTTCTGGCAATGGCCTTACTGGGATAAAGAAAGCTACTACTTTTTATCAACCACAGGCATTACTAAAAACAGCGCCATAAAAACACGTTTGTATTATGATAAATTTGGCAACCTGTTGAGTGCTTTTGACGATAATACCTACACTACTCAAAAGAAAGGCTCTTCTTTTCAGAGTATTTACAAGGATGATACCTACGGCGGGTCATTAGAATATAATAATCAATTAAGTACTACACATTTTTTAAGTGCGTCGGCTCAATTCAAAAATGATCGTCATAAGGAATACAATATAGGCGAACCTATTCGTACTACCAGAGACTATACGGCTTCTGTAGGATTGGAAGACTCCTATCAGGTAAACGAACAGTTAGTATTGCTGCCGGGTATAGGGGTTAATCTGCGCAGCAGCCTTGAGGCTCAGAATTACAATTCAGCCACTAAGGAAATCACTAACCATCCTAAAAATGACAATTATGCTTTTAATGCCCAGCTCGGTGCAGTTTACCAGTTAAACGAACAGCATAAATTGAATGCATCTGTTGCACGAAAAACGCGTTTCGCAACCATAAAAGACCGTTATTCGTACCGTATGGGAACTGCCCTCCCTAACCCGGATCTGAAATCGGAAGCAGCTTTGCATTACGAAACCGGTTATTCCGGAACCTTTATTAATAGAATTCAGGTTGGCGCGAGCCTCTTCTATAGCCGTATTACTGATGCCATTATGCAGGTAAGTAATGTGCAACCCAATGTATCTCAACTCCAGAATACAGGTAAAGCAGAATTTTACGGTTCAGAGTTCTCGGCTAACTACATGATCCTTAATGGGTGGAATGCCGGAGCGCAATACAGCTATTTGCACCGTGCAAATCTGAGCAATAAAGGACTCAAATTTACAGATGCTCCAGATCACAAAGTTCTGGTATCTTCAGGTTACCAGTTCAAAAATATAGCTTCGGTACTGGCCAGCATGGAATACAATTCTTCGCGCTATAGCACTAGCTATGGTACTAAAGCAAGTGAATTTGCAGTTGCAAACTTTAGCGCGCAAGTTAAAGGATACCGCTGGATTTCTATTGAGGCAGGCGTGAACAACGCTTTCGATAAAAACTATGCAATTAGCGAAGGCTTTCCGGAAGCAGGCAGAAATTACTTTGTAAATTTAGTATTCAATAATCTTTAATATGAAATCCTATAAAATAATACTCCTTGCTTCCCTATTTATTGCCTCGCTGGCGTCAAACAAATTGTTTGCTCAAACTGATGCAAAACAGTTATCGGCAGTTATCGAAGGTGAGGTGAAAACCAAACTGGTATTAACTCCTGCTGACGTAGATAAATTACCTAAAACCACTATTACCCAGAAAGACCGGACAGAAAAAGAACATACCTATACCGGCGCTGAACTTGGCCTTGTGCTTAAAAATGCGGGAGTGACCTTAGCCGAAGAATTAAAAGGCGAAAATCTGACCAAATATCTGCTGGTAGAAGCCAGCGATGGTTACCAGGTCCTWTTCTCATTGCCTGAAGTTGATCCTGCATTTTCTTCGCGTAAAATTATTCTGGCCAACAGAAAGGACGGCGCCTTATTATCAGCAGATGAGGGCCCGTTCCACATCATCATTGAGGGTGAAAAAAGGAAACCGAGAAACGCGAGACAGGTTATTTCAATAAAGGTTAAATTTGCCAATTAACAGGATGAAAAAGCTATTTCTATTTCTGCTTTTAGTGTTGTCGTTGACAACACATGCGCAACCTTTAAGAGTTGCTGTAGCTGCCAACGCACAATTTGTAATAAAAGCCTTGCAGGCAGATTTTAAAAAGAAAACCGGAATTGAAATAGAGGTTATTGCAGGTTCTTCGGGAAAGCTAACTGCTCAAATAAAGAACGGCGCACCTTATGATGTTTTTCTTTCTGCTGATATGGATTTTCCAAATGCTCTTTATAAGGAAGGTTTCGGAACTAACCCACCGAAAGTGTATGCCTTAGGCAGTTTAATTGTATGTAGCACTTCAGATCTGGAATTGAAAAACTGGCGGAGCCTGTTAACTACCAACAAAGTAAACAAGGTAGCTGTAGCTAATCCTGTACTAGCACCTTATGGAAAGGCAGCAGAACAGGCCTTGCGTCATTACAGGTTATGGAACAAGATCAAAGATAAAATGGTACTGGGAGAAAGTATCTCGCAGGTGAACACCTATATTTCTGCAGGAGTGGCTAGTGTTGGTTTTACAACAGAAGCATTGATATACGAAAGGCCCGATGCTGCAAAACTCAAATGGGTGAAGGTTGATCCTAGAGTTTATGATGAAATAAAACAAGGAATGCTTATTCTTACTCATGCCAAAAAGGGGAATTACGATAAAGCTTCAAAGTTTTTCAGTTACCTTCAATCGCCCGCAGCTAAACAGCTTTTTAAGAAGAATGGGTATAGAATTCCGTAAGTTTAAAAAGAATGGATTTAACACCTATATTCCTTAGCCTAAAACTTGCCTGTGTGACAACGTTAATCCTTTTTGTGATTGGCTTGCCCATAGCTTATTGGCTATCTGGCCGTAGTTCCATCCCTAAGCTAATCATTGAGGCAATAATTACCATGCCATTGGTGTTGCCTCCTTCAGTGCTGGGATTTTATCTGTTACTGGCTTTTAGCCCTAAAAATGCTTTGGGAGAATGGCTGCAGGAACATTTTAATATACACCTGGTATTTTCATTTGAGGGCTTAATCTTAGCGTCGGTTATTTATAGCTTACCCTTTATGGTGAGTCCGGTAAAATCGGCTTTTATACATTTGCCTACCTCGATTAGAGAAGCATCCTATACCATGGGTAAGTCAAAGTTTGAAACCCTTTGGCATGTATTATTACCCAATATCAAATCCTCTTTGCTAACTGCGGCTGTGCTTACTTTTGCTCATACCTTAGGAGAATTTGGTGTTGTTTTGATGATTGGCGGAAATATTCCAGGTGTAACCAAAGTTGCCTCGATCGCCATTTATGATTCGGTAGAAAGTATGGATTATGCCAATGCAAATTACTACTCCCTGATTCTGTTTTCAATCACTTTTGTAATAGTCCTGACTGTTTTTATTTTGAATAGAAAATCTGCAAAAAGCCCGCTTGAATGATAGAAATTAATATAAAAAAAAGAGTTAGAACCTACAATGGAACTAATCTGATTCAGGTAAAGGCTTCATTTCATCATCGGCACATTACCCAGATTATTGGTCCTTCTGGATCGGGTAAAACAACGCTCTTAAAAATTATTGCCGGTTTGATTAAACCGGAAGAAGGAAAGATAACGGCGAACGAGAATGTGTGGCTTGATACCAAAGCCAACAGGAATCTGGAACCTCAGAAACGTAGTGTAGGCTTTGTATTTCAGGATTATGCCTTGTTTCCAAATATGACTGTTATAGAACACCTTCAGTATGGTTCAAACGATGCTCAATATATTGACAGGTTAATAGCGATAGGCAGGCTTGACGCTTTTAGAACACATAAACCCAAGCATCTGTCAGGTGGCCAGCAGCAACGCCTGGCTATTTTAAGGGCTTTATCTACAAAACCTAGTCTATTACTAATGGATGAGCCTTTTTCGGCTTTAGATAATGTGCTCAAAAAGGATGTAATGACCGACCTGAAAACTTTATTTGATGAGTTAAAAATCACCTGTTTGGTTGTAACTCATCATCCGCTGGAAACGGAAGGGTTTGCAGAATATTCCTTTGAGCTTGTTTAACTTGCAGCCTGGCATTAGATCTCTCACTTCGTCATCTCGATTTCTATGACAAAACCAAATCATTTTTATAAATGGTTTGGTTTTTTATGACGGCAAAGATTCTGTGGATTATTTTGTTTCTAACAGCATTCAGGACACTCATTTTGTTTTTACCATCTTGAACCTTCTGTTTATAATACCACCTTTCCTACGCCCGGTACAGATCGTATAAGTTCGGTTTTTTCCTTAAGGGTGCCATCAGCCATGATATTTTTCTCGATATCTGCTTCGATCTTTTTTATCTGAACATCAATCGCTTCGATCAGTTTTTTGTTCAGCCTGAGCAGCTCTTTGTCCATGCCCAGGCTTTTCATCAACTTGTAGTCATGCTGCTGTCTGGCAAGCTGGCCCTTCATTCTTATCCTTGATGCCCGCTCGGCCAGCAGGACCTTAAGCTTTTTGATGGGCATTGACGATGGTTTCCATGGTCTACTTTCCTGCTGGTTCCTTTCTATGAAACTGCAGATCCTGAGCGAATCAACCTTGTCGTTCTTTCCTCTTGTAAGCCCCAAACTCTTCTTCAGGTGCATCGGAGAAAGAACATAGACGCTAAGATTCATGCAGGCCAAAACCTCAAGAAGGTTCCAGTTATAGCGACCTGTGTTCTCCATTGCGACCACCGTTTCTACAGATGCATACTTTTTGAATAATGATCTGATTGCCTTAATCTCGTTCTGAATGTTAAAATACTGAACTTTGCCATCAATCTTTACACAGATGTCCAATGTTTTGCTGCTAATGTCGATTCCAATAAAAATCTTTTTCATAAATTCGTTTTAAGAAAGTGAAATGAGAATTCATCAGTTCTGCTCAACTCCTTGATAGTGGGTCACTAGCCCTAATTTCTATTTGAGTTCCTGATGAAAGGGATGCAGAAGTCTAAATCGAGATATGAGTCTAAACTCTGAGGAACGAATAGTTTACTTCTGCTTCCTTCTCATTCTAAATTATCAAAAACAAATCTAAAGGA
>NZ_JBFTNT010000076.1:0-16300 GCF_056397585.1 Pedobacter sp. 05L430
GGCAAGGACAATTATTTTTTGAGATGAATCTATCATTTGTCGGTTTAAGTGAGCTTCAAAAGCGTTTGTTGTAGTTAGGCCAAACTCCAGGTCTATTCCATCAACACCTAAAAACAATTTGCTGCAAAATACATTTCCTAATACATTATCAGAATAAGGGCCTGTAACGGATGATGAGCTTTTTCTTAGTAATCCACCCAGCTGAATTACTTCTATGTTTGAATGATGAACAAGCTCAAGGGCAACATTTAATGCTGAGGTAATTACCGTTAATGAACCTTTTGGTTTAATGCATCTGGCTAGTGCAAGGACAGTAGTGCCAGATGCTATAATGATAGAATCGTTATCTTCTATGAGTTCGGCAGCGCGTGTTCCGATTCTGATTTTTTCTGCAGATTGAAGATGCTCTTTTTCATTTACAGGTTTATCTACTGTATACGGATTGTTTAAGGTTGCCCCYCCATGGGTTCTAAAAAGAAGACTTTTATCTTCAAGTAGTTTCAGATCCTTCCGTATTGTAACAGACGAAACATCGAGTTCTTTGCATAAGCTTTGAACATCGAGGGATCCGTTTATTTGAATCTTATTTAAAATATATTGGTGTCTTTCTGCAATGTTAATCATTAGAGCTAAAATATAAAGAGCTATTAATATAATGATATTTTTCAACTGTAAAGTTAGCTAAGCAATAGAAATAGTTGTCTGAATTTTTTAATTATTTTGTTTTCATTATAAAATAATTATGTTTAGTTTCGTTTTGTTGTTATTGTGTGTTTAAACGAAAGTTTATGAAATAATAGCGGCTTAAATAGAAAATAAACGAAATGATTTTTAATAGAGCAGCATTTATTGAACGCATTGATAGGAAAAGCGATTGGGATGTTATCATTATAGGTGGGGGCGCAACGGGATTGGGAACTGCTCTGGATGCAGCCTCCAGAGGATACAGTACTTTGCTTTTGGAACAGTCTGATTTTGCAAAGGGAACATCAAGCAGAAGCACGAAGTTAGTCCACGGCGGTGTGAGGTACTTGGCTCAAGGTGATATTGCCTTAGTTTACGAGGCCCTGCATGAACGCGGCCTGCTTTTAAAGAATGCTGCTCATTTGGTGAAAGATCAGGATTTTATTATACCATGTTATTCATGGATTTCTAAATACAAATATTTAGTTGGATTAAAATTTTATGACTTGCTTGCTGGTAAAAGTGGGTTTAAAAAATCATCATTTCTATCTGTTGATAAGGTTTTGCAGGCAATTCCTGGTTTAAAACGGGATGGGTTAATTGGAGGTATTGGTTACAGTGACGGTCAGTTTGATGATGCAAGGTTAGCTTTAAATTTGGCTCAGACTACTGCGGAGTATGGAGGTGTTCTCCTTAACTACATGAAGGTAACTGGTTTGGTGAAGGAAGGGGAATTGGTTAATGGCGTTTCGTTCACTGATCTTGAAAGCAGGAAATCTTATTCGTTAAAAGCTAAGGTGGTGGTGAATGCTACCGGTGTGTTTGTTGATGAGATTTTAAAGATGGATGTGCCTTCTGGTAATCCAATAGTGCGACCAAGTCAGGGTGCTCATGTGGTGCTCGACAAGTCGTTTCTGCAAGGCAGTAGCGCCTTAATGATTCCAAAGACATCAGACGGACGTGTGTTGTTTGCTGTTCCATGGCATGGGAAAGTGCTTGTAGGTACTACAGACACGCCATTGGATGAGCACAGTTTGGAGCCTAAACCACTGGACGAGGAAATTGATTTTATATTAAGTACGGCAGGTAAATATCTGAAAAAGGTACCATCTCGGTCTGATGTGCTGGCTGCATTTGCMGGATTACGTCCTTTAGCCGCTCCAGGCAAAAACACCAATAGTACAAAGGAAATATCCAGAAGCCATAAGCTTATAATCAGTAAATCGGGGCTCGTTACCATAACCGGGGGTAAATGGACTACTTATCGGAGAATGGCTATGGATGTGGTAAATAAGGCTATTGAGCTTGGTAAGCTGCCGGCGGCCAAATGTATTACTGAAGGCGTTAAGATTCACGGTTATCTTCCGGGAATTGATGAAGGTGCTTTAGGGATTTATGGCGCAGATGCGGAAGGGATAAGGACGCTGATGGTAGATGAACCAGAATTAAATGTTCCTGTATATAAGGGATACGATTACGTAAAAGCAGAAGTGATCTGGATGGTGAGGAATGAAATGGCACGCTCTATAGAGGATGTACTTTCTCGTAGAATGCGGCTGTTGTTTCTTGATGCAAAAGGCGCGTTACTGCTTGCCCCAGAGGTGGCCAGCTTGATGGCTAAAGAATTAGGAAGAGATACGCAATGGGTGGAAACTCAGATCCTAGAGTTCAAAAATCTGGTGAAACAATATTTATTGAGTGAGATTGAATCTTAATATGTAAAGTGGGCTCTGGCTTAATGAATACTTAACAGAGGCTTAATTGCTTTATTAATAAATTTGCTGAGGTCCTTAACATTTTAAAATAGATAAAATGAAGAATATAATTTGTATGAGCTCTTTAGCATTACTGTGCTTGCTTGGATGTAAAACCATCAAAAATAACAGCTCTGACAAAATTTCTGAATTTCCCGCATTTAGCACTGAAGCACATAGAGGTGGCAGAGGCTTAATGCCTGAGAATACAATTATTGCAATGCATAATGCTATAGATATTGGGGTTACAACCTTAGAAATGGATACGCATATAACTAAAGATGGTGAAGTTGTGGTAACTCACGACGATTATTTAAGCCCAGGGTTTATGCTAACTCCTGAAGGTAAGGAAATACCTTCGGCAGATTCGAAAAAGTATGTTGTATATCAAATGGATTATGATTTGATTAAAGTATTTGATTTGGGGACCAAGCCGCATACAGGTTTCCCTGAACAAAAAAAGATCAAATCTTATATCCCTCGGTTAGCAGATTTGGTTGATTCTGTTCAACAGTATTCAAAGGGGAAAAAACAAATGTTCTATAACATTGAAACCAAATGCAGTCCTGCGGGTGATAACATCTCAAACCCTGAACCCGAGAAATTTGTAAAGTTATTAATGGACGTGATAGAGAATAAGGGAATATCTAGCTATGTAGTTATTCAATCTTTTGATAAGAGAACTCTGCAGATTTTGCATCAAAAATATCCAAAGATAAAAACCTCTTACCTGATAGCAAATAAGAAAACTTTTGAGGAAAATATTGCAGAACTTGGATTTAATCCATTTATCCTAAGCCCTGAATATAGATTAGTTGATAAAGATCTTGTACAGAAATGTCATGCTGCAAATATCAAGGTGATTCCCTGGACTGCTAACACTAAAGAGGATATTGCCAAACTAAAACTTTTAAATGTTGATGGGATCATTTCTGACTATCCAAATTTGCTTTAGTAGCACATTCAAAATAAATTCCCTATTTGGATGGCACTGTGAGTAGTGATTATTTAACATTAGGCTAACATTACATCTTTAATTTTGTTTGCAAAATGAAGAACCAGGGATGTATCTAAAACTTACAGATGAAGAATTGACCGATCTTTTGAGAAAAAATGATTCGGTAGCCCTTGAAACTCTTTTTAATAGGTATTATAAACCATTATGTCATTTTTGTGCTGTCTATACTAAAGATTATGAAGCAGCAGAAGAGATCATTGCCGACTTGTTCATTAAAATTTGGGACGGACGAAGTGATAGCTCTATCCTGAACATTAAAAATTATCTTTTTACTTCAGCAAGGAACCTCTCTATAAACTATAATCAGAAGAAAAAGGATCCGGTTGATTCCATTGAAGATATTTCTTTTCAAAATCACATTTTTGAGGACACCCACACGCCTTTTCGAATACTGTCTGGCACGGAGTCGGTAAGCAAGATACTACGTTTGATTGATAAACTGCCTGAAAGACAAAGGGAGATCTTGCTAATGAGCAGGATTGATCAGGTTGATAAAAGGAAAATTTCAGAGGTATTGGGTATTTCTATAAGAACGGTAGAAACCACTCTATATCAATCAATAAAAGAATTAAGAAGAATGCTAAAGGATTCTACTAACCTTACTTCCCGGGGTTAATCATTTATTAACATAACTTTAATATACTTCGCTACGTAACTGTGCGCTTAAAATCTGTCTTTCATTTTAGAGACAGGTATAATGGAAGACAATAGCTATCAGTTAATAATTGCATATTTTGAAAAAACAATCAGTGATGAGGAGCTAACCGAATTGCATGAGTGGCTTGAACTGCATCCAAATCATCAGGAGCAGTTCAGGGAAACCATGCAAATATTAGAAGCTTCAAAATCTTACTTTAAAAAAGCTGATGAGATAGAGCCAACTAGTTGGAAGCTCATCAGTATCCATATTCAAAAGGAAGAAAAAGGTAACATTGTTAATGTTGGCCGAAAAATACATTGGTTAGCTTACGCTGCATCGATATTAATTGTCGGTTCCATGTCTTTATGGTGGTATAAACACACTTCTTATAAAGAAAGTACTGCAGTAGAGTATACTGAGATTATCAATCCTGAAGGTCAGCAGTCTAAGATTCTTTTACCAGATAGTTCGGTGATTTATCTCGCAGGGGGGAGTAAAATAAAATATAGAAAGAATTTTAATGGCAACAAGCGATCGGTTTCATTGGACGGAGAGGCATTTTTTGATGTAAAGCACCGCAGAAGGCCCTTTGTTATACAAAGTGGTGAGATTTCAACAGTTGTACTAGGAACTTCTTTTAATATAAAGGCATTTGCTTCTGATCATAAAGTGACGGTAACAGTAAATAGTGGGAAAGTGGGCGTGATGAATACCATTGAGGGAAAGAGTCATTTAGTTAGATACCTGACCCCTAATGAACAGATTGAAATCAACACAATAACCGGGCTTTATGCTTTTGACGCCACAGAAGCTACAGACGTAAGTTCATGGATCAAAAATCACTTTGTTTTTTATGGTGTACCCATACATGAAGTTATGTCATCGTTGGAGCATCGTTACGGTGTTAGGATTGAGTTTATTGATTCTGGTATTGGAAATACCAGGGTAACTGCGAAGTTTAAAAACATGCCTTTGAATAATGTTATGGACGAGTTAATGGTATTATCTGGCCTAACTTATACTAAGAAAAACGGGAACATTTATATATATCGTGCTAATCAAAAAGGAGGAAAAACTATGAATTAGATCTACCTGAAGTATAGTAAAGATAGCCCGGAATTGCTGGTAACAATTCCAGGCATTCAAGTCAAAATTTAAACTCAAGAATAAATAAGTATAAACAAAGTAAATATATGAAAAAGTTATGGTTGTTGACCATACTGGTGCTTTTACAATTTTCGTTCAGCATATTTAAAGCCCAGGCGCAAACAAATATAGATAGGACTATCTTCTTCGAAGCCCAAGGAATTACACTAAAAGATGCTTTCTTGCAAGTGGAGAAATTAAGTGGATTATCTATAAACTACAGCAATACGCAATTAAATGATCAGCGTATTGTGAGGATCAATAAAGCAAATCGTTCTGTAAAAGAAACTTTAAACGTTCTTCTAAATGGTACATCCTTTACTTTCAAACAATCCAGTGCCAGTAATATACTTATCATACCTAAGCCTCAAACTAATGGAAAGCTAACAGGTAAGGTGGTTGATGAATCAGGCGCTGCACTTCCGGGAGCTGTTATACGAATAGTAGGCGGGGTAGTAGGACAGACAGAAGATGATGGTAAATATGCCCTAAACGTTGCTCCGGGTATTTATTCAGTTGAAATAAGCTTTATTTCTTATGAAAAATTTATTGCACAGAGCGTTGCGATTAAAGCGAATTMCCTAACTACTTTAAACGCAACATTAAAGCCATCTTCAAATGATTTGTCGGAAGTTGTAGTTACTGCTTTAGGAATCAAAAGAGAAGAGAAATCTTTAGGTTATGCAGTTACTAAGATTGACAGTAATCAATTGACTGATGCTGTTTCTTCAAACTGGAGTGATGCTTTGTCGGGTAAAGTTGCTGGATTAAACCTGGTACGGTCAAACGGAGGTCCGGCGGGTTCCAATAAAATTATTCTTCGTGGCGAAAATAATCTTACAGGAGATAACGAGGCCCTAATTGTACTTGATGGGGTTGTAATTAATAATAGTGGGGGCAGGCGAACAGCAAACGCATCTGACGCTGTTTATGGGACAGGAAGCGATAACATGCCAGCGGATTATGGAAGTAGTGTAAATGACATTAACCCTGAAGACATAGAGAGTGTAACGGTATTAAAAGGCCCGGGCGCAGCAGCCTTGTATGGTCAGCGGGGTGCAAATGGTGCCATCATTATTACCACAAAATCTGGAAATAGTAAGAAAAAAAGACTAGGGATTAAATTTACCTCTAACGGTTCGGTAGAATCGCCAAATCGTTGGCCTGATCTGCAATACGAATATGGGCAGGGACTTGATGGTGCAGCTCATTATTCTTATGGAGCGAGCTCTGATGGTGCAAGCACCAGTGGTACAAGCTCTGCATATGGACCGCGTTTTGATGGCCAGATGTTCTATCAATATGATCCGGTTACTCAAACACAAGGATTAATAAGAACACCATGGGTTCCATACAAAAATCAGATACGTGATTTTTTCCAGACAGGTACCAATTTAACCAATTCATTGACGCTGGATGGTGCTTATAAAAATACTGCAGCCCGGTTATCTATTACTAATCAGAATAATACTTGGATTGTTCCTGAAACTGGCATGGAGCGAACTTCAGTAGCCTTGTCTTTGAATTCAAAAATTACATCTAAATTAAATATATCTGCCAAGGTCAATTACAACAATAGGTTTAGTGATAATTTGCCAGGTAATGGTTATGGGAACCAATCTTTAATGTATTGGTTCATTTTCTGGCAGCCAAGCGCGGACCTGAACTGGTTAAAGAACTACTGGGTTAATGGCAGCGAAAATAAGTTAATTGAATATCCATTCAGCAGTTTTCCTGAAAATCCTTATGCGATATCGCATGAATTCATCAACAGAAGTGGTCGTAATGGTTTAACTGGAAACGTGCAGGCGAGTTATCAATTTACGAATGAATTAAGCCTTCAGTTGCGTACAACAATGGACTTGGCATCGGAGCGTCGTGCTCAGGAACGTCCATATGATGCGGGAAGCAGGCTTCCAACTGGATCGTATCGTGAGCAGAAGATCTATGGTCAGGAAACCAATATAGATTTTTTACTGAAGTACGATAAAAATATCAGTAAGGATGTGAAAATGATTGCAACTGTAGGTGGGAGCCAGTTAAGAAATAAATATAACAAAACAGATCTTAGAGCTGATGGACTTAAGATACCTGGTGAATATACCCTTGAAAATAACTTGTATCCCTTGGTTTCAATCCCAGATACCAGCAGGTATAGAATTAACAGCTTTTACGGAGTATTGTCTACAAGCTATAAGAACTATCTTTACCTGGATATCACTGGTCGTAAGGATTGGAGCAGTGTACTTGCCACACCAAACAGGACAGATAATGTTGGCTTTTTCTATCCTTCAGCTAGCTTAAGCTTCTCTTTATCTGATTACTTTAAATTGCCTAAAGCTGTGAGTCTGGCGAAGTTAAGAGCGTCGGTTTCGCAAGTGGGTAGCGGAGGTACTACACCTTACCGAACTTCATATACCTACTCGCTGGCATCAAACGGAACATATCCTGATAGCGCCCTTGTAAATCCATCAACATTACCCAATCCGAATTTGAAACCGTTAAAAACCACAACTTATGAGTTCGGAACAGATTTGCGGTTTTTTGGTGACCGTTTGGGATTAGATGTGGCATATTATGCAGGCAATACTAAAAATCAGATCCTAACCCGTACAGTAGACCGTTCTTCGGGATACAATACTGCTATTATCAACGCCGGACAAATCAATAATTCGGGTATTGAGGTGGCACTTAATGCTATTCCAATAAAACACCGGAGTGGATTTATGTGGAGTACCTATATGACTTTTGCTGCGAATAGGAATAAAATTGTTTCCTTGCCTGACAGTTCTATTATTCTAAGGACCGGCCCGATTGCCGGGGGACAGATTGTAGCAAAGGTTGGTGGAAGTATGGGTGACCTTTACGGAAGAGGATACGTGCGTTCGCCAGATGGGCAGATCGTATATGACCCGGTAACAGGTAATGCAAAGATTACTTCTGATGTAGTTTATATTGGAAATACGACACCTAAATTTAAATTTAGTTTTGGTAATAATTTTAATTACAAAAGATTTAGTTTAAATGTGCTATTTGATGCACAGGTAGGTGCAGTAGGGCATTCTTTGCTAAACTATAAAATGGTGGAGCAAGGCAAATTAGCCAGTACTCTTCCTGGTAGGTATAGTGGTATTATTGGTAAAGGAGTAATTCAGAATCCTGATGGGACTTATCGGCCAAATGATGTAATTGCTTATGATATTGATGATTATTATCGTTCGCACATGGGGTCAGAGAATGCAGAGGGTAGCACTTTCAGTACAGATTTTATTAAATTCAGAGAAGCCAGCCTTAACTACTCATTTCATCCGAAATGGTTAGTAAATACAGGATTATCCTCGGTAACATTGGGTATTTATGGTCGTAACCTATTTATTTGGTCGCCATGGCCGATGTTTGATCCGGAGTTTGGTACCCTTAGCGGATCAGATATTGTGACGGGTTTTGAGATTGGGCAATTTCCATCAACCAGAACTTTTGGATTTAATTTAGTTGTTGGAATTTAATTATTAAAAAATGAAAAATATCATATATAAAGTTTTTGGAGGTTTGTTGTTGTTATCGACTATTACCCTTTCGTCATGCGATAAAGACTTTGAAGGGATAAATACAGATCCTATTAACATTATCAATACTATACCTGAAAAGCTTCTTGCACCGTCACTTGTGAATACTTTGAGCGCAAACATGATACGCAATCGTAATTTTAATAACGAGTTAATGCAGGTGACTGTGAGCATAAGTGATGGGGATGCTACCGTAATGCGGTATGAATTTGGACGTACCTGGTCTGACTACCTATGGAATAGCTGGTACATACAGATAAACAACTTTAAAGACATATACAATCTGGCAGGCGAACCTGAGAATTTAAATCCATCATATCAGGGTATCTCACTTATTTGTCAGGTATGGGTATTTTCAATGCTTACAGATACTTATGGCGATGTACCTTATGCACAAGCAGGAGAAGGAAGAAATGGTATTGTTGAACCTGCTTTTGATAAGCAAAAGGATATTTACCTAGATCTGTTTAAGAAACTTGAGGAGGCTAACATTTTGCTTGCTAAAAACACTTCAATTGAAAATTTAAGTGATCCGGTATATAACGGAAACATAGACAAATGGCGCAAGTTTGGAAATTCACTATATCTAAGACTTTTGCTCCGTGTTTCGGGAAAAGCTGATGTTGCGCCTACTAGTATAGCTAAGATAAAGGAGATTGTAGATACTAACGCAGCTAAATACCCAATTATGAGTAATAATAACGAGTCTGCGGTATTAAAATGGACAGGAGAAGCGGGAGTAGGTGCTTATGTAAACCCTTATGTAAACGGCATTAGGGTTCAAGATTTCAGAACCCCTGCTATGTGCAGCTTCTTTATTAACAGGCTTCGTGATTGGCAGGATCCACGTGTTGATATTTCTACGTATGGTGATAACAGTGTTTGCCGTTTGGGTATTAACCCTACAGGGTCTGGTATGTCGGGTGTACCAAGTGGTTATTCTATAGGTGCCGGGGCTGTTAAACGCTCGTATTTTTACTCGAGCGATCAAGAAGTAGGCGGTAAGGCTGCAGGGGCAAGGTCGTTGCAACAATCGCCATTAGCGGGAATAATAATGAACTATGCTGAATTGCAATTTATCTTATCAGAAGCGGCATTGAAAGGATGGGTCAGCGGATCTGCGGAGACCTATTATAATAAAGGAATAGCTAATGCAATTAATTATTGGGTACCTACATTCGTCGCAGATCCATCGACAGCTGTTTTTAAAAAATATGTAACTGAGGCGGATATAGACTGGAATGCCGGCCTATCGGAAGATGAAAAAATGGAGCAGATCCATATCCAAAAATATTATGCTTTGTTTTTGGTAGATATGCAACAATGGTTTGAATATCGTCGTACAGGTCATCCGGTATTACCTAAAGGACCAGGATTGAAAAATGGAGGTGTAATGCCAGCCAGAATGACTTATCCGGTGTATGTGCAATCGGCTAATCCAACCAATTATCAGGCTGCCGTGGCTGCACAAGGACAAGACGAAATATTTACTAATGTATGGTGGCAAAAACCATAGACCAGCTAAAAATCGAAGATACTCACATGAAGAAAATAATATTTAACAGCATCATTTTACTCGCGGTAACCCTGGGCTGGTTAGCATGCAAAAAAGAGAATTATCYGGGCGGAACAGTTAGTTCTTACCTTCCTATATATGATCTTAGAAATCTATATAAGGGAGTAGATCTTACCCTTAATGCAGATAATATGTTTGGATCAACAAGTGTAGAAGGGATTGTGATTTCGGATCACTCCGGACATAACCTACCTTCGGGGCTTTTAGTGATAGAACAATACAGACGCCTAGGCTTGGTACGAGGTATTTCTATACCCATAGGAGCAGCAGCTGCAGAGTATGCACCTGGAGATTCGGTCCAGATAAATATTGCTGGTAGTGTGCTTAAACGCTTAGATGGTATATTGCAAATTACCGGGGTGAGTTCTAGTGCGATAACGAAAATTGCAACTGGTAGGCCAATTCCAAAAAACAGAGTAGCGAGTAGCAAAATCAAAGAAAATCCAAATGATTATGAAAGTACATTTGTAGCTATTGTAAAGGCAAGTTTTGACCCGGCAGTAGAAAGCACTGCAACATATGCTGGGGATAAACCTATTAATGATGGCTTTGATAACATTACCTTGCATACCGAGGCTACGGCGACATTTGCCAATGCAGGGAATCTTAATTTTAATGCAGTTTATTACGGTATTGTTTTCAATAAACAAGATGTGAATGGAAAACTTACTCCTGAGCATCGGATACGTACCTTAAAAGATGTTAAAGCATTAAGTTCAGTGCCAGAGGTTGCACCGGTGATTATTACCGGTTACATGGCCGATGTTAAAGGTGGAGATGGAAATTATGAATATATGCAATTTAAGGCGACTAAATTTATTGATTTTTCAGTAACACCTTATTCTGTAGTTGTTACGAATAATGCCGGTGCAACGAACCCAACAGGCTTCCCAACTTTAGGCTGGGCAACTGGTAGTCGCGCTACAACTGGAAATTCAAGAACATTTAAATTCAACCTAACCTCAGGAACTGTAAACAAGGGAGAGTTTTTTTATGTAGGCGGTGCCGGCAAAATGATCAATGGATCGGGGTCTACATCTATGAGCAGTAGTAAGTGGATCCGGGCGTTTGATTATACAAAAAGTGATGGTGATGGTTTCGGACTAAAAACCACTGGTTTATTTGCTAATAGTGGCAATGCCTCAGGCTTTGCTATTTTTGAAGGTACAGAAATCGACGTGAATACAGATCCTGTAGATGTTGTGTTTATTGGTTCAGGAGGGAGTTTATACAATGCAGAAACCGGTTTGGGCTATCGTGTAGCCAATACTGACCTATATGATAAGGTAGATGTTTTGTCAGATAATCTGAAACCTACTCCTTTTTACCTCAGTGGCACAAACACGATGAATTTTATTTATACTGAAGCCGATAAGGGTTACTTTAATAAGTTAGGGGGTATCTATGATGTTGCATTAGGAAAATGGATGAAAGCAAGACGTCAGGTTGCAATAGAATTAACTAAAACTTCAGCACTTAGTGAAATTGAAGGAGTGTTTCCAGGACCCTCGGAAGAAAATCCTGAAGGTTATCCATCTACAGTAATCAAATAAATAGCCAATTGAATTATAATGATTGAAATAGAAGATGAATAGAAGATCCTTTATACAAAGCTTTGGCTTAATTACGGGCTGTGCCTTTATTACACTAAAATCAAGCGCTTTTGATAATTTAAAGCGAAATAAAACTATAAGCGGCAAAGTAAGTTCGGGAAAGAAGGGAATTGCTAATGTTGCTGTTTCTGATGGATTTTCGGTGGTGCTTACAGATTCAAGTGGAAATTATTCGATTACACCTCATGAAAGAGCCAGCAGTATCTTTATGAGTACCCCTTCAGGATATGAATTTAAAACTGATTATAATGTTGCCAGACAATATGAGAAGTTGGGCAGCAAAAATGAATATGATTTCGTGTTGCAACCGCTAAAGGTAAAAGATGATAAACATACTTTTATCATTTGGGCAGATCCTCAGGTTAAGAATAAAAAGGATGTGGCGCAGATGATGAACACTACTGTGCCTGATGTTCAGCAGCTGATTGCGTCTTTTCCAAAAGATACCCTAGTTCATGGCATCGGTGTAGGTGATCTGGTATGGGACGATCTTACACTGTTCAAAAATTATAATGAAGCGGTGAGCCAGATGAACATTCCGTTTTTTCAGGCACTAGGAAACCATGATATGGATTACCGTATGGGAGGAGATGAAACTTCGGATAAAACCTTCAAGGAAATGTATGGGCCAACCTATTATTCATTTAATCGGGGACAGGCACATTACGTTGTACTGGACGATGTGCGTTATCTGGGCAATGAGAGGGAATACGATGGTTTCATAACAGAAGATCAGCTCAACTGGTTAGAGAAAGATCTTAAACAGGTATCTAAAGACAGTTTGTTAATTATCAACCTCCATATACCGGTTTATAACCAAGTGAAAAATAATACTGATTTTTATGCTCTTTTAAAAGAATATGATAATGTACACATTATGTCTGGGCACACCCATGTGAATGCTAATAACATTTCCAATGGCATCTTTGAACATAATCATGGAGCGGTATGCGGAGCATGGTGGACTGGCCCGATCTGTGGAGACGGAACACCCAGGGGGTATGGGGTATACAATGTTGAAGGGAATCAGTTAAAGTGGTATTATAAAGCTACCGGAGAAGATAGAAACGAACAAATGCGATTGTATGTGGATAAACTTACAGATCAGATGCGATTGATTGTGAATGTGTGGAATTGGGATCCTCAATGGACTGTAAGTTATTATCTTGATGGAGAGACTCTAGGCTTAATGGAGCATCAATTGGGCCTTGATCCTATGGCAATTGAACTTTACAAGGGACCTGAATTGCCGAATCCGAGAAAGTTTGTTGAACCAAACCAGACTGATCACTTATTTGTTGCTCATTTTAAACCATCTGTAAAAAGGGTTAGAGTGGTAGTTAAGGATCGTTTTGGAACTGAGTATAAGAAAGAAATAACTGTTTAAGGTATACTTACTATAGGATAATATCGTCATTCTGAATTTGCTTCGGAATGACGATTCCCACTTATTTAAAACTAAAGGTTACGATATAGCCACATTAAAGTATGCTATAGATATGCTGCAGACACTTTCCGTGTAAATAAGCAGGAAGATTTATTAATGTATTTGTTTTCAGCATAAGTTTCTTTTCCCAATTTGCGAAGTGTCTTGTAATGGGATACCAATGCTGCGCCAAAAGTGGAACTTTCGATGTAAGGTAATCCAAATTCTGCTGCGGTTTCCTTAACAATCCCACCAATGGCAGGATAATGTATATGGCATACTTTAGGAAAAAGATGGTGTTCTATTTGTCTATTTAATCCTCCGCATAGAAAGCTAGTTAATTTACTGTCTGTTGCAAAGTTGGCTGTTGTTCTCATTTGATGCTCAGCCCAGGCCTCTTCAATATTGCCATGGGTATCCGGATTTGGAAAGCTTGTGCCTTCAACCACATGCGCTAATTGAAAAACAAGGCCTAATACAAGTCCCTGTGAAAATTGCATTGCTAAAAACCCAATTAGAAATTGCCACCAGGTGACGTCAAGTATTATTAACGGTAGGACTATAAATAGGAAATAATAGATTCCTTTGTAAAAAAAAAGCTTAAAATATTCAATTTTTGGGTGTGTTAAAACATGCTCACCTATTTTCTTTTGAAAGAATTTTTTATAGTCCTTTCTAAATACCCAAGATAGCATAGCAAAGCTGTAAAGTACAAATGCATAAAAATGTTGATAACGCTGAACTCTATTAACAGTTTCAGCATCTGAAAAACGAATTAGACCTGGCGCCACATCAATATCTTCATCATGTCCTGCAATATTGGTATAGGTATGATGTACAATATTGTGGCATATATTCCAAACATATGGGCTTGCACCAATTAGATTAAAAACAAAACTGAAGATTTTATTAACTGCCAAGTGAGGTGAAAGTGCCTTGTGGATGGCATCATGACAAACATTAAACCCGACAAAAGCACCAAACATACCTAAAATAATAGCTAGTAAAAGCATAATAGGGAGGCTTAAACTAGCGGTAAGAATTAATAAATAAGTACCTACAAGACCTGTAAGAAAAAAATAAGCCTTAAACCACATTTGTCCATTTGCATAGGTAGAAACATTGTTTTCAGTAAAGTAAGCATCAACTCTTGAACGTACAGTTGCATAAAATGCAGATTTATTGGCATTAGTAAACTTGACCTTTTTCGTCATGAATTGTTCTCCCTCTTCTTAATATTGTCTATATCCCTATGATATTCAGCTAATGTACCATAAATATGCAGACATGGTGTAAACGTTATATTATTTAATTACGTTAATACTATGAGTTTAGATTTTCATCTATATTTACCGTGAATTAGTGATTCTATATAAATCATTAAAATTGGATGGATAACGTTAATATAAAGCAATTAGCTAAGGCACTAAATTTATCAACTTCAACAGTTTCAAGAGCTTTTAGAGATAATAGCGATATTAGTAAAGAGACGAAAGAGCGGATATTAACGATGGCAAAGGAGCTAAATTATCAGCCTAATCACCATGCCAGCAATTTAAGAGAGCAGCGAAGCAGAACTATTGCAGTAATTGTTCCTGAGATGGCAAATAACTTTTTCTCTCAGGCTATACATGGAATAGAGCGTGTAGCAAGAGAAAAGGGCTACCACATTCTGATCTATGCTACAGATGACGATTACCAAAAAGAAGTATCTTTTATCAGACATTTACATAATGGGAGGGCAGATGGAATTATAATGTCTGTTTCAGGTGAGGCTAATGACCATAATTATTTAAATGAGCTTACGCAAAAACGTTTACCTCTTGTTTTCTTTGATCGTGTTTACGAAGATATTATTACACCCAGAGTAATTACTAATGATTATGACAGTAGTTTTTCTGCTACCCAACATTTGATTAAGCAAGGATGTACCCGTATAGCTTATCTGGTTATCAATAAAAACCTTTCTATAGGTAAATTTAGGATGCAGGGATATATAGATGCATTAGTAAAATATAAGATACCTTACGATGAAGACCTTATAATTGATTGTACAAACAGCTACCCAAAAAATAATGTGATTTTGAAAAAGGTACTTACACAGTTAAAACCCGACGGTGTTTTTACTTCCGTTGAGCGCCTTGCATTTGCAACCTATTACGCTTGTTATGATTTAAAAATTTCTGTTCCTGAGGAGCTCAAAGTAATAGGCTTTTCTAGTTTGGAGATTGCTCCTTTATTGAACCCTTCATTAACAACAGTTACACAGCCGGCTACAAAAATTGGTGTCGAAGCAGCCTTGCTTTTGTTTAAAATGCTAGAAGATCCATCCTCGGTAAATCCAAATGAAAAGATCGTCCTTAATTCAAAACTAATCAAGAGAAGATCGACCGAAATCTGAGGTAAAACCTGAATAAAAAGAGTAACGATCCAGCATCCAAAAAACGATACTTTTTAACGAAAAAACAGAGCTGCTTTTTATGGTCTATTTTGCTTTTTTTTTTCAAAAAAAAATGGCGATTTTCTGATTTCACGCAGAATTTCATTCCAAATCATAAGGAGCGGCAGTAAAATATGTTGAAAATTTCGGGAACGTTCCCGGTAACGTTCCCGAAGAAATGATCAAAAATATGTAAGTGTAAAATATACACTAAATAGCTTTATTTTAATTTGTAAATTATTTATAATCAAATAATTATTAATTTTTTAGGTTGTTTTATGGAAAATTAGCTTGCAAATTTATAAAGCTATTTTTATTGTTTTGAAGTATAAAATATGGTGTTAAAAAAAAATATGATATAAAATTTTGATTTGTCAAGTGCGCTTGTAAATTTACCATAACTGTTACATACTGTTAACATTAACCAAATATTACAC
>NZ_JBFTNT010000077.1:0-16210 GCF_056397585.1 Pedobacter sp. 05L430
TTACATCACCATCCCTTAATTGCACCACCTTTGAATTCTATTTCGGCTGCCTGTGCTACTTCCGCAGATTGATATGCCTTTACAAAGTTTTTGATTTCTGCTCTGTCCTGATCCCCTTCCCTGGTGACAATGATATTTACGTAAGGTGATTTTTTATCTTCTACAAAGATTCCGTCACGCTCTGCAACTAAACCTACAGGTGTAGCAAAAGTAYTGTTAATAATAGCTACAGTTACATTTTGATCGTCTAAAGCCCTTGGCAACTGAGGAGCTTCAAGTTCAACTATTTTAAGTTGTTTTGGATTTCCTACAATATCATTTACAGTAGGTAATAAGCCCACTCCATCTTTCAGCTTCAATAGGCTCGCTTTTTGCAACAACAACAATGCCCTGCCGCCGTTGGTAGGATCATTGGGTATAATAATGGTGCTACCGTCTTTAAGCTCTTCAATTTTTTTAATCTTTTTCGAATAACCCGCTAGTGGATAAACAAATGTATTACCAACAATTGCAAAGTTATAACCCCGCTGCTTGGCCTGCACATCTAAATAAGGTTTATTTTGAAATGCATTCGCATCAATATCTCCCTGATGAAGCGCTTCGTTGGGCATCACATAATCATTAAATTGTACCAGCTCTACGTCTAATCCGTATTTTTCTTTAGCTACCTTTTGAGCAACCTGAGCTATTGTATATTCCGGGCCCGATTCAACTCCAACTTTAATGTGATTGGGAGTGTTCTTTTTAGAATTGCCTCCGCAGCCGAATAAACCAACAGAAGCTATAATTGTAACTATTGCAAGGGCTTTAATTTCTATTTTCATACGCATTTTTAATAAGTTATTTTCTATGATCTACTTTTTTGGCTATAAAATCGCCAGTAAACTGTATAAAGAATACAAGGGCTACAAGTGAAACGAGTACCGTATTCATTACAGTTACATCGTATCCTACATATCCATACTGATACCCTATCTGGCCTAGTCCACCTGCACCTACAGCTCCTCCCATTGCAGAATAACCGACAAGAGTGATTAAAGTAATTGAAGCGGTATTGATTAAAGATGGAAGCGCTTCTGGAAGCAGGACCTTGTAAACAATTTGAAATGGTGTTGCTCCCATTGCCCTTGCGGCCTCTACCAAACCATGAGGAACCTCGATCAGGCTATTTTCTACCATGCGGGCAATAAATGGTGCCGCACCAATGCTCAAGGGAACCAATGCAGCTTCTACGCCAATAGAGGTACCAACAAGCATCCTTGTAAAGGGTATCATCCAAACAATTAGTATAATGAAAGGAATAGATCTAAAGATGTTAACAATAACCGACACGGTATTATTAAGTCCTCTGTTCTCTAACACTTGTCCCTTGCGGGTCATAAACAACAGTACACCTGTTGGCAAGCCAATAACAAATCCAAAAAAACCGGACACAAAAGTCATGATGATTGTTTCCCAGGCTCCTTTAAAAAGAAGTAAAATCATTGACTCAGACATATCCCAATACCTCCACTCTTATCTGTTTTTGATTATAAAATTCTATTGCCTTTTGGTGGTTCTCTTCAGTACCCGAAACCTCAATTACCATTGCACCAAATTTAACTCCACCGGCATATTCAATTTGCGCATAAATAATGTTATTGTCTAGCTGAAATAAGCGACTTACTTCAGACAAGACAGGATCATCGGCAGATTGCCCTGTAAATTCCAATTTTAACAGTGGTTTTTTCTCTGCTTCTTTATTACTGCTTAACCTTTCCAAATATTCTAACGGGATATTGATTTTTAAAGAAGAGGCTATAAACTCCTTAGTAACATCCATTTGGGGATGCGCAAAAATCTCACTGACAGACCCTTGCTCAATAAGCTCTCCCCCGCTAATTACAGCAACCTGATCACAGATGTTTTTTACAACATCCATTTCATGTGTGATCAGTAAAATGGTAATATTCAGGCGTTTGTTAATATCTTTTAATAAGTTGAGAATAGATTTTGTTGTGGCGGGATCAAGCGCACTGGTAGCCTCATCGCACAAAAGCACTTTAGGGTTACTGGCCAAAGTACGGGCAATTGCTACGCGTTGCTTTTGTCCACCGGAGAGATTTGCCGGGTAATCATTATGTTTCTCTTCCAGCCCAACCAGTGCAAGCAGCTCAGCTACTCTATTACTGATCTCCTGCTTAGGCATTTTATCCAACTCCAGCGGGAAAGCTATATTCTCTGAAACAGTTCTGGAAGACAGAAGATTAAAATGTTGAAAGATCATTCCAATTTGTCTTCTCTCTTTAGCCAGATCTGCTGGGGATAAGTCCATCAGATTTTGTCCATCAACAATTACTTCTCCTGAAGTTGGTCTCTCCAATAAATTAACGCAACGGATTAATGTACTCTTACCAGCTCCTGAAGCCCCAATTACACCGAATATCTTTCCCTTAGGAACTTTTAGTGACACCTTTGACAGGGCAATAATTTCCCTGTTTTTCTGATGAAACTTTTTAGTTATATTTTTTAATTCAATCATTAAACTTATTGCAGTTTTGGACTTAGCTATGTATATAAAACTAAGTTCGCTGCAAAAGTAAGAATAATCATTAATAGTCTAGTGTATTAATAGACTTTTACATCTAACACACATTTATTTAACTAAAAGCCTCTTCTATAAGTTCTTTATTTATCATTGCGCCTGCTTTTGTACCCGCTGCCGTTGCAGCAGATACTGCACGAAACATTGTGGTATTATCTCCTGCAGCATAAATTCCGGAGATTGTTGTTCTCTGAAAATCATCAACACTAATAAAGCCTTGTTCATTGATGTTGCACCCAAGTTGCTCAGGCAATGTTGAGTGTTGGTTAAATCCCACTTTGGCAAAAACCGCTGATAACTTTTGTTTGCTTCCATCTTTAAAAACAACATTTGTAATATAGCCCTGATTGTGTTCAATTTCTACAATCTCTTTTTCTATAATTTCAATACCGTGATGTTTAATCCTCTCTGTTTGTTCCAGACTAAGAGTAGATTGTCCATTTGTAAGCAAAACCAGGTTTTTACTCCAATTATAAATTAGCCTGGAGAATTCAAAGCCCAAATCACCATTGGCAATAACACCCATTGGTTGATGTTTTACTTCATAACCATGACAATATGGACAATGCAGAACAGAAATACCCCAACATTCTGCAAATCCTTTTATATCAAGCATCTGATCACTAATACCGGTAGCAAAGAGTAATTTGCTTGCAGCAAATGATTCTCCGCTTTGTGTACTTATTATAAAATCATCTTCTGCTTTTGCGGCCCCAATTGCAAAATCTTCATGAATAGTTACTGTGCTATACTTTAAAACCTGATCTTTCGCTGCAGCGGCTATTTGTTCAGGAGGCAGTCCATCCTKAGTAATGAAATTATGTGAATGAGGGGTTTGCTTATTGCATGGTTTTCCGCTATCTATAATTAAAACCTTTTTTAGCGAACGTCCGAGTGCCATAGCAGCTGAAAGTCCGGCATAACTTCCCCCGATTATGATTACATCAAATCTTTTAGAGTCTTCCATCATTGTTTATTTATGTATAAAAAACTGTATTGCTTTTATAGCAACAAAACTAAATACAATAATCAACAATGCAACATAGTTGCAAATAAAGTCTGTTAACGGAATCTCATTTTTTGCAAACAGGTGTTAGTTTGATGAGCTTTTCCTCAAAGCCTTACTTCCGAAGATGTTATATCGGATAGCAAAAGCTTGCTGGCTATCAATTACCCCATCAAGGAAGTGAAAGGATAAAGTAAACTTACCTTCAATTCCTTTATATATTTTTGGTCGCCAGCTCAGATCCAACCTATTATATGTTTTGGCCGTATAGAATTGATCTCCATCCATGATGTGATGGCCGTCGCCTTTATAGAATGAATTGGTAACACCAAATCTGTGGTACTCTGCAGCCATTTCCAATAACAATCCTTTTGGTGTTTTCCAGCCTCCCACACTACGCTCACGCTCAAATGACATCAAACCACCTGTATTAAAAGTTAATGAGTCTAAAAATGTCCTGCCACTAAAATCTAAACCCACTTTAACTGCGAGTGCTCCGTTGTCTTCGATATGGTCACCCGGAATATCTATCGCAGGGCCTGCGTTATGTAGCATCATCGCATAATGAGAAACAAAGAACATGTCTTTTTTATAACGACCTGATAATCCGAATATAAAATTCTCTCTGTCGGTTGCTGTCTGACGGCTTGTCCAATCGATAAATAATAACTGTTTCCAATTTTCATTTTCATATTTAAGTAACATACCTTCCACATTTGGTCGGTAATAACCTAGCGTATCATTTAAAACAGCTCTTGGGAAATCAGAAAGCAAATCTCGTCTTGGAAACATTCCCATATAAAAATTCCAGTTTTGTTGCGTAAACTGATAATAAACAACAGGATCTATTTTATTGGTAAATTTAGGCGAACCAAATTCATGCAATGCATTAAACCCAACTCTAATCCGGTGGGTACTATCAAGTAATAATCCCAGTTCAGGAGAAAATCTTAATCCGAATATAGTTTGAGAAAATCGATTAGATCTGGCATACTCCCTATTATCTGCAAAAGTGTGAATATTGAGGTTACCTTCGATTTCCTGAGAATAAATTTTTGTTACAGCAGAGGACAATAGAATAATAGTTAACAGAATTTTAATTCTCATATATTTAAGATGTGCTTTTAAGGTCTGATTTACCGTGTTATTATCAATAGGATGGTCTAATATCTTTGTTTCAATAACACAGGCAAATATTAGATAAAATAGTCTTATTTTAAAACTTAATAAATGTTAGTTTGTAAAATTTAATTGTTAAGTCCCATGACCATAAATCAATTGCGTTTAATCGTCTCTCTTTTGATGTTTATGATCTCAAATGTAGGTCTGTCACAAAGCAAAATTGTTGTGTTTCAATCAGATTTTGGTTTAAAGGATGGCGCCGTTTCAGCTATGAAAGGAGTTGCAATGGGCGTATCTTCTGAACTTAAGCTTTACGACCTCACACACGAAATTCCTGCATATAATATCTGGGAAGCTTCTTATAGGCTCATGCAAACTGTACCTTACTATCCCAAAGGAACAGTTTTTGTTTCTGTTGTAGACMCCGGAGTTGGTACTGAAAGAAAATCGGTAGTATTAAAAACCAATACCGGTCAGTTTATAGTTACCCCTGATAATGGAACTTTAACATTAACGGCAGAGCAACTAGGGATTGAAGAGATAAGGGAAATTGATGAAGCGGTTAACAGACGAAAAGATTCAGGCAAATCTTACACTTTTCATGGAAGAGACGTATATGCATATACTGCAGCCCGATTGGCATCAGGCGTGATCTCTTTTAATGAAGTTGGAAAAGTATTGCCCAAAGAGGTTCTAAGCATTCCTTATCAGAAAGCAATTATCATTGGCAAAACGCTTAAGGGCAACATTCCAATATTAGATGTACAATACGGCAATATATGGACCAACATAGATGCTGAACTTGTAAAAAAGTTCAATTTAAAATACGGTGACCTCTTAAAAATTTCAATTTTCCATAACGACAAAAAAGTGTATGAAACTGAGGCACCATATAGCGAGACCTTTGGCAATGTACCAAAGGGCAAACCATTATGCTACCTCAATAGTTTACTGCAACTTTCATTTGCCTTAAATCAAGATAGCTTTGCCACCCTACACAACATACAAAGTGGAAGCGATTGGAATGTAGAAGTAACTAAGTTAGACTTCTGACAATTGAAGTTCTTCTTTCGGGATATCCTGAATCACATCAGCCTGTTTCTTTTTTACCATAACACTTACCCTGTAAACGAAAATACAGCAAACAGCAATAATCACTGAAACAACGATGCCTAAGATGCCATAATTTTCAAGTGGGCTTGTACTATTTTTTTGGGTAACTATAAGCCCTGCACACAAAGCGGCGATACCTCCCGCCATTTGCTGAAGCGAAGCGTTAACACTCATAAAAGCCCCCCTATCTTTCATATCCGGGATACTCATTGTAAGGGTAGTTGCAGGAATCATCCTACTCATTATCMCCATAAACAGTACCATATTGACTAATACAACTTGCCAAAGTGGTATAGGTRCCAGATTTGTATAAATTAGTATCATTATTACTGCCAGGGCGGAACCCGCGCTAAACAACATAAATTTATCAATTTTATCGCTTAACTTCCCTATTAATGGCATTATTATAATTGATGCAATACCGGTAAACATAAATACCATAGGCAATTGTTGAGGAGTTATATTTATGTTATTAATCAGATAAGCGCTACTAAAAGGCATAAGCATAAAACCTCCAACGCTTAAAAAGGCTGTAGCGATAAAACCTGTTTGATAAGATTTATTTGAAACTGCATGCCATAAATGCAAAAAGGCACTTTTATCTGACTGTAGAGCAAGGTGCTTATCTATAGGTTTAACCTTTATTACAATGGTTATAGCTATTAGTACTGCCAGACCAACGATCATTAAAAAGGAAGAATGCCAGCCCCATAAGTTCGCAAAATAAAGGCCGATTGGAATACCCAGTACCTGACTGGCAGCAAATGCCATTTGCACAAATCCCATCACCCTGCCACGCTGGTTTACCTCAAATAGATCGGTCATGATGGTCATTGAAATGGCGCCAATAACACCTCCAAATAATCCTGTTATTATTCTGGCACCTAACAACATCCAATATGTTGTTGCTAAGGCACAGCATAGGGTACCAACAATAAATCCTGCGTAGAAAAACAATAGTATTTTTTTACGATCGAATTTATCTGCAAAACCAGCAGCAAGTATCCCTGATGCACCTGCACTAAATGCATAAGAAGATACCACAACTCCAAAACCTTTTGGAGTAATTGAAAGTGATTTCATTAAGTAATCACCCAAAGGCGCGAGAACCATAAAATCAAGCACTATTGTAAATTGAAGTAAAGCCAACAAGGCTATTACCAACTTTTGATAGTTGCTAAACGGTAAAATTATATTAGTTGACGATTGTTTCATGAGTTTTCTTTTATTAGGTCAATTCTTCACACTGATATCCATTTTTTGAAACCAGTTGAATTACATCATCCAGCTTCAAAATTGGGGATACGATACGCAGCACACAATCAACATCTTGTTGATCTACGGTCCATTGTTCTATTTTATGTTTTTCCATTACTTTAGCTATGAGCATTTTGTCATCAGCAGTTTGAATGTTTGTTTTAAAAAGCAGAATATCTTTAAAATCTGGTTCCATATGTTTTATTTTTTTAGTGCCTTTAGCACTAATTCAAAAGTGCCCCAAAGGGCTTTATCTGTCAGAATGAATGGTTTACCCCCAATGCTTCTACCATCAAAATGAAATCTGACAAGGTTATACAGCGGGGCAAAAGCTACCGACCAGTAAACCTCCAGCTGCATTGGGTTAATTTCGCCTCTATTGATTGCATTGGTCATAAATTTGCCAAGTGTTATCTTGAAATTATTCACGATAGTTCCATAAACCTGCTCCTGATAAGTTGAAGTCCTTAGTTGCTCAAGAAACTGTGCTGTTATAGGATTTTCAAGCATACACTTTGCTCTATTTTTCCATTGTTGTCTTAGTCCAACTTCAAAAGATACTTCAGGATCGAAATCTTCAAGCATTATATCACTCATCCGCTCTGCTTCTTCCATTGCTATCTGCAAGATCAAGTCGTCTTTATCTTTATAATAAATGTATAGAGTAGCTACAGATATCTTGCACTCTTTAGCTAACTTATTCATGGTAAAACCTTCAAAACCTATCTTTACAAGCAACTCCATTGCCTTCTGTTTCACCAACTCTACTTTATTCAGATCTCTTGCGCGCATAATGCTTTTCAAATATCATCACAAATATAAATGAATATTCATTCATTTATATTATATATTAAAAAAATATTTTAGATCGTATTGAACAACTAGCTATAAGTCTTGGTTCTATATAAATCGAGAAAAAATTGAACTTATTGGATTTCTTATGTGTTATAGATTAAATCTTTAAATTCTAATACTATGAAAAGTCCAAAGAATAAAACCGTAAAAGCAGAGATAATAGATCAGAAAAAGCCCAAAGGCCCTGAACCAGAAAATTCAACTTCTGCAAAAGATGCCAAAAAGGTTAAAACTGAGAAGAAACCTTAAATATCTCTTACAATTCCCATTTCTTACAACCTTATTTGTAAGAAATTTAGTGCAAAGTATTTTAACAATTCGGAAACATTTTCAAGTTTTAACTGTAGGTATATTAACTAACCACTTAAATGCTAAAATCATGAAAACTAGAATTTTATTACCAGCTGTATTATGCTGCTTGCTTAGTTTAAATGCTTGCCGAAATACAGAAAATAGCACAAGCAGTACTTTGGCTGATTCTTCTCTAGAGCAAACGATGACTGATACCACGGCTGTAAACCGCGGTGAGGGAATGCAGTTCTTTTTAGAGAAAGCGGCTAATGCTGGTAATATGGAGGTAGAGCTTGGTAAAATGGCAACATCAAAAGCCAGTAATGTTAGGGTTAAAAAGTTTGCTGAAAAAATGGTTAAGGATCATACTAAAACCAACGATAATTTAAAAAAACTGGCCGATAAAAAGAAATTAACAATACCGACCTCTATTCCTGAGGCCGATCAGAATCATATAAATGAAATGGCAAAACTATCTGGTGCTCAATTTGATAAACACTATATGGATATGATGGTAAAAGATCATATAAAAACCCTTGATTTATTCAAATCAGCAACAACTTCTGGAGATATAGATGTAAGAAGGTTTGCCGCCAAAACACTTCGTATGATTGAAGGGCATTATAAACTTGCCACAGATTTGAGTTTTGACTTAAAATAAAAAAGAGGG
Organism: Pedobacter sp. 05L430; assembly: GCF_056397585.1. Lineage (NCBI taxonomy): Bacteria > Pseudomonadati > Bacteroidota > Sphingobacteriia > Sphingobacteriales > Sphingobacteriaceae > Pedobacter > Pedobacter sp. 05L430. The sequence continues at coordinate 8,899 of NZ_JBFTNT010000077.1, forward strand.
CTGAAAATTTCAGCCCTCTTTTTTATTTTTTCTCTGCCCTGATAGCCTTCACTTCTGAGGCTTTGATGGCACTAGCCTTATTCCCAAAACTGTTCCTTACAAAGGTTAACACATCAGCTATTTCCTGATCTTTTAAAAAGCCATGCGAAGGCATTACATTGGTATAAACTTCCCCGTCTATTTCAATTTCTTCTGCCAAACCATTAAGAGCTATCTTAATTAACCGGGTTTTATCGCCAAGAACATAAGTTGTTTTTATTAATGGAGGATTCATATTCTGAACCCCACCTCCATCTGCCATATGGCAACTTAAACAATATTGATTGTATACTTTTTGTCCGTTAGCCAAAACTGATGCAGAAACAACGTCAGTTTGGACTGTCTTTTTGGTTTTCCCTTTTGTTTGGGCATTTAATTTTATACCCCCTATTGTTAAGATCAAAATGATCGTTAAAACCTGCTTCATCAAACTTTTTATTTTTTATTATAGACGATACGATAAATTGCTCCTTTAACATCATCCGTTACATAAAGGGAACCATCAGATCCCTGGGCCAATCCACAAGGGCGATGGTCTGCCCTTCCGGCAGCGGCTTTTTCAGGTGTACCAGCAAAATTATCTGCAAAAACTTCCCAATCGCCAGAAGGCTTCCCATCCTTAAATGGTTGAAATACTACAAAATATCCTTTTTGAGGTTCAGGAGCACGATTCCAGGATCCGTGAAAAGCGATAAAAGCACCGTTTTTATATTTTTCCGGGAACATATTTCCGGTATAGAATAGCAAACCATTTGGTGCCATATGTCCTGGAAAGGCAACTGCGGGGTCTATGAATTTTGAATCAGCCTCTTTCTTTTTATCACCGCCGTATTCCGGAGCTACTATTTTTTTATGTTGGATCTGATCATAGTACATAAATGGCCAGCCTGCATTATCACCTTGCTTTAAAGCATATAAACATTCTGCAGGAACTTCAGCGGATTCCTTTTCATTATAAAGCTCTGGCCAGGAACTATTCAGGTTATCTCTGCCATGCTGCATAACAAAAAGCTGGTTATTTTGCTGATTCCAATCTAATCCAACAACATTTCTTAGTCCGGTAGCAAAACGAACACCCTGACCGTAGCTTTGATTGAGTTCTTTTGCTTTAAACTGCCATATTCCGGCCATAGAATCTAACAATGGGCACCCTTCTATTCCCGGAGAACGTAACCCCCGATCTTGTTCCTGACAAGAATTTGAATTTACGCCAATATTTACATAAACATTTCCATTATTATCTAAAACAAGTGATTTGGTTTCATGCTGGCGTCCGGCCTTTAAACCTGTAATGATCTTTTCGGGTTTATTCGGGTCAATTACTTTATTTTGTGCATCGAGCTTGTACCTAAATACTTCCTGATTTGATGATGCATATAAGTATCCATCTTTCAAGTAAATTCCGGTACCTCCATAGTTGCCAAAGCCACCTGTAACCTGAGCCTTACCATCGCTGCTCTCATGAAGTACAATAATCCCCTTTTCTTCTTTGGATCTGGCGAGTTTAACATAGATGTCTCCTTGCGGGGTAACAACCAGATGTCTGGCTTTTGCCCCTAGCTCTGCCACTTTTAACGCGCCAAAACCTTCTGGCAACTTCAATCCTGCGTTATCGGCATCAGGTATTGGCCCGTTGCCCTTTAAATGACTATTTGAAATATCTTTGAAAGAATATAATGCAATAAAAACCATTGCACTTAACAAAACCGGAATTAATACTGATTTTTTCATCTGGTAATTTATTTGAAGAACTTTTCGCTATTTAAAGTTATCGTTTTCCGCTGCATTTTTCATCTAAATTAGCGTAATAATGCAGTTGCACACCACAGTATTGGCGCTTGCCCATGTAGGTCGCCTATATTACGTTTGCGATCTAAATAATACTGGCGGTCGTTCTTTTTATTTGTACCCTCACAAACTTCTCTTACCTCATCATTCTCATTGATGTAAGTGACTAAGCCAAGCCAGCCCTTACGGGCAGCTTTCCCATAAACTTCCTTATCCAGCCAGCCATTTTTCACACCTGTAATCATTGCAAAAGTAAACATAGCCGTTGATGAAGTTTCTTCCCATGCCTCGGGGTCATCGATTAACTGACGCCACATTCCATTGTCGGCCTGATATTTAAGCAACGAAGCCATCATGTTTTTATAGCCTTTCATAATGCGTTCATAATTTGGATTGTTTTTAGGTATAGACCTAAGCAATTCAGCCATACCCACAGCCATCCAGCCATCTCCTCTACCCCAAAAAAAAGGAACATCGGGCGCGTGATAAAACAAGCCATTAGGCTCCTGAAGCTTATCTAAATAAAAAACCATCTCTTTAGCCGCCCTATCTATATACTTTACGTCTCCAGTGGCTCTATACGCTTGGGCTTGAACAGCGGTGATCATATACATATCATCTATCCATAAACGTGTTTGCCAGGTATAGCCCTGGTTGTAAAACTCATGCGATTCGGGTTTTACTCTTGGGCCTTCTGGCGGTGCCCATTGTTTATCAGCAATTGACAACCCGAGATCGAGATATTTTTTATCTTTTGTTTGTATGTAAAGCTCTAATGGAACAGATCCAAATACAGTATAATCTACATGATCAGGTACAGGAATCATTTTGGCTTCTTCGCCAAAAAGGGGTTCGAACCTATCCGCCAGCTTTTTAAGCATCTCTTTATTTCCACTTTGTTTTGCAAAAGTCAAAGCACCATACCAGGCACAGGTTTCCGGATAAGTAATCACCTTTGGAGGTCCTGGTCTATTAAAATTCGTATGCGGCGTTACTATGAAATGATTTGCTACCCTTGTTCCAATTTCCTTTGGTGATGTTCCTTTTGGCCAATTCTTTAAATTAGCTTCTTTTGATTGTGCCTTTACGTTAGGCTGTCCGACAATCATAAAACAGGACATAAAAGCTGCTATGCTTAGAATTTGGTTTTGATTCATGTTAGTCTATTTATTTTTTGATGATTTCTAATTCTTTTGATATTCCTGACGATTTATTTCCAATCACTTTTACATTAGTGCTTGCTGTTCCTTCAACACGAACAAGTGCTTTTGCTCTCCCTTTAACAGTAACATTTTTTACCAGTGCTGTTTTTACATTTTCCAAGCGGATAATCGACTCTCCTCCTTTAGTATCCGGAAGATTCCAATTGTTAACCTCCAAATCACTTCCATCCTCACAAACTAAGGCTGGTCTCAGGTCATTTCCAGAAAGATTAAACTTAACATTAATAAGCTTCAATCCCTTAACATGCCTTGCCCAAATACCGTATGCGGGAACCCGCGGACCAAATGTTTTAACTTCGGGATATTGATCAATTGCTTCGGGTACTGCTTGCCTGCCATGAGCTGCAGTTCCGCCTCCGGCCAAACTAATTTCTATATTCTCAAGCGTTAAACCAGTGATGTAATGTCCGGGAATGCCTGTGATCAAAATACCTGTTGGAGGCATTAATTGCGCATCGGCAGATGCTTTGACTTTAACATTTTTAATTACAACATTTTCAAAAGTACCTGTTTGCTGTTTTGTATCAGCATCTTTGCGGAACACACTTAATCGCGATCCAAGACGAAATAACATTGGGGTCCTAACTTCTTCCATGGTTATATCTGATATTTCAATATTTCGTAAATGCGCACCATCAACGGTAAGCAGCTTAATGCCTCCATTTCTAGTTTCATAGATATGACAATTTGAAATTTTAATATTCTCGAAAGCTGCCATGGATTCGGTTCCCATTTTAATTCCCGCCTGATTGCTTTTAAGTCTTAAACCTGTCACCACAATATTCTTACAGGCCATTTTACTTGATGTGGTTTTAAACACCAGTGCATCATCTCCACTTACTACATCACAATCTTTAATTACAACATCCTGACAGCCATCAATACCGATACCATCATTATGGGCAACACCCACACTTTGGATCTTTACATTTTCAATATTTATCTGTCTGCTCTGAAAGTAGTGAGAAGTCCATGCCCCTGCATATTTTAAAGTTACGCCTTTAACATTTACGCCAGTACAACGTACAATTCGTAAAAGAAAAGGCCTCATCCCCCATCGTTGTCCTTCGGGCCGGGTATCAGTAAGTATGTGTTTTGCTTTAATCGCAGACCCCTGACCATCAATTGTCCCTTCACCTGTAACTCCAATGTTTTTGGCATCAACAGCTACAAGTAAAGCCCATCCAACATCAATACCCAGTCCCTCAGTAAAAGGGTCAATATTTTTATAATCTTTAAGATCTATACTCCCTAGCAAAACAGCGTTCTTTTGAAAACTGATTGTTACATTATCCTTAATAACGATAGTTCCTGATAAGAATTTGCCTTCAGGAAAGATTACACTTCCACCACCCGATTTATAGCATTCATCAATTGCTCGTTGAATAGCATTGGTATTTAAGGTTACCCCATCTCCAACAGCACCATATTTGATGATGTTAAAGTCGGCAGCCCTTACAAAACTTGTAAAAGCCGCCAACACACATAAACTAACCAATAATTTCACTTTAATCATTCTAATCATTATCTCTAATTAAATATAGCTATTAAGTATAATCTGCTAAAACCATCCCGGGTTTTGCGGGTATTTCGGGCCTGTAGTTGTAGCATCAATCTGATCCTGAGGAATAGGTCTAAGCACATGGAAATCCATAATATTTGCTCCTGCTTCCGGATTATAATTTTTAGTTTTCACCCTATCAATTAATTTACCGGTTCTTACAAGATCCCACCACCTAACATTCTCTCCACATAATTCCCTCGAACGCTCATCTAAAATAAAATCAAGTGAAGGAATTGAAGCAACATCCATTACAGAAGGATTTGGATTTGGGAACGCAGCCCGCCTTCTGATAATATTGATATGATTAACCGCTTCTGAAGCCGCTGCACCGCCCATAAATGCTGCTTCTGCTGCAATCAAATGGGTTTCGGCTAAGCGATATACAATAACAGGTCTAATCGAGGGATAGTTTAAATCTGCGCGTTTAGTGTCATTATATTTTTTCATATAAGGCGATAAAGTATTATCATACTTACGTGGAGGTATCAGTAAATATCTGGATGCTGCTATTTTAGCATCACTAACATCATACCCAGGCATAAATATCGCAGTATCGCCTAAGGCAAACTTAGGTTGCCCTACTACAGCATTTGCAGGTGCTCCTGGCGGAAGCGGATTTTCCCACTTGGGAATGGACGCGGCATTATTACACAGCCAAACGGTTTGAAAAGTTTTTGCATATCGGGTGTCATTTACGCGCTCTGCAAAAGCTTCATTTGTTAACCATGCTGTAGGAACACAACGAATATAGGGCCTTCCATAAAACACATCGCGTTTCATTCCCGGACGAAGCTCATATTGTGGTACCCACATATGGTTTAGTACGTTATCTGCCCCACCACTATTATTCGGCCCATTATATGCCAAATTTGAGGTATGCTGTACTGTCCACAATACTTCATTACTATTCTCATTTCCTTCTGCATAAACACTAGCAAAATCAGGGAGCAATGTGGCCCCACTTGTATTGATTACCTGCATTGCAGAGGTATAAGCATTTGTATAATCATCTGCTTTTTTAGCAGATGAGCCAGCTCTGGTTAAATATACTTTAGCCAATAAGTGCATAGCAGCAGCTTTATTAGCCTGTCCTGGCAAAGCCCCGCTTGACTTAGGACCGGCAAATAAAGTTGGCTCTGCAAGTACATCTTTAAGATCCTGAACAATAAAATCGTATACCTCAGCTAAAGGCTGACGGGATGCAGAAGTTGTAGGTGTACTTTGGAAATTTTTATTCAAAGTAACATCACCCCAAAATTGCACAAGGATAAAATAGTAATTTGCCCGTAAAAACTTAGCTTCTGCCACAATTCTATTTTTAAGATCATCTGCAACCCCAGTAACCTTAACTGCATTATCAATTACACCATTACAGGTATTAATATTAACATAACAGTCTTTCCAAATTGCGGAGACAGTTCCATTTTCAGTATTGTAATTACTATTGTATTTATTGATGTTGTTGTTTCCATCTTTACCTGTGTAAAACTCATCCGTACCAATCACCGTCATAGTGAATAGGTTTTGGTTCCCCCAGAAAGAGCGGGTACCTGCATAAGCCGCATCAAGTCCCTTCTGAAAACCCTGGGCCGTAGAGAAAAAATCTGGCGTTAGTGTTGAATGTGGCTCTTCTATTAAAGCTTTTTTACATCCGCCTGTAACTGCCAGGCAGAAACAAGCCAATATTATGTATATATTTTTCATTAGTATATAATTTATTGTAAAAATTATAAGGTCATGTTTAAACCAAACACAATTGAATAAGTTGCAGGTGTATCAACACCAACTGACCCCTTATTATTTCCTCCATTAAGAGCCTCCGGATCTATGCCTTTATAAACATTCCTGTACTTTGAAAAAAGAATAAAAGCATCATTGGCAGAAGCGTAAACCCTCAAAGTTTTACCTCCAATTTTAGCAGCAAGAGCTGTAGGCAGATTATATCCAAGCGTCATGCTTCTGATCTTAACAAACGTACCATCAAAGTACCCTAATACTCCTCTATTAGGTGTGTTTGTTGCGGCAGCATTAGGCTTGGGCCAGAAATTTTCATGGTTGGTTGGTGTCCAATAATTAACATCCAGGTTGTTATAATTTCCTTGAAAAGTATTGGCAAACCCACTATTATGAACACTGCTAATAATGGTACTTCCAAATCTTCCAAAAGCCACTACCGTAAAATCTAAGTTTTTATACGCAAATCTGTTTGTAATACCCCCAGACCAGTCGGGCTCACTAGACCCAATAAACGTCTTATCATCAGCATTGATTTTCCCATCACCGTTCACATCTGCAATTCTAATATTACCTATTACAGAACTCGAACCTTGTTTGACAGTTAATCCGTAAGCCAATGCTAATGCACTATCAGCCGGTGTATTTTGYCATATTCCAACTCTTTTATCATCATAAATTACACCAATTGGCTGCCCTACAAAACGTCCATTAGCTATATCATTAATTACGCCGTCTTGTAACTGGGTAATTTTCCCTCTATTAACAAAAACATTAAAATCTGTGCTCCAGCTAAATTTATCTTTACCATCACCGTTAAAATTCACAGTGCTCACCTGAAATTCAAAGCCTTTGTTCTCGGATTTCCCTACATTGGTTACTATCGCATTTGGTATTCCGGAAGTAAATGGAAGATCCTGAGGCAGCAACAATTTATCGGTATAAACTTTATAAGCCTCAATTG
>NZ_JBFTNT010000078.1:0-16191 GCF_056397585.1 Pedobacter sp. 05L430
GGTAAAAAGATCCCAGCTGAAAATCGTTTAATGATTGTTAAGGGAGCTTCTGAGATGGAGCTTGTAAATTCAGGATTAGAGGACACAATGATTCATTCCTACCATGAGATCAGAGAGAATTTAATTACCAAACCTGGTGTTCAAACATTAAGGACCGCTGCTTTTGTGGGTTCAATTGATAAGATCGCAGTTTCTTATATGAACCTTGGTATCTGGCCGTAGGTTTTAAAGACAGCTATTTTAATCCGCATCACACATAGTGATGCGGATTTTTTTTGTCATCAGTTTGCTAATTAAACAGATGTTAAAATTAAAATGCGTTTATCAGCGTATATTACATAAAGCCTGATTATGAAAGTTAAGCTAATATTTTGGATACTTCTGACTACTTTATCTTGCGCTTGTAATGAGGCGCAAAAACTGGAAACTAAAAATGGATTTGCAGTAATAACAGCAGCAAAAAGGGGAGAAGCTGTGGCAACCTATGCTGGTGGCTGTTTCTGGGCAATGCAGGAATGTATGCTGGAGTTAAAGGGAGTGAGTAAGGTTATAAGTGGCTATTCGGGCGGTACTAAACCAAATCCGGGTTATAATGAGGTATTGTCTAAAACTACCGGATATGCGGAAGCGGTACAGGTTTATTATGATCCCAACGTAATAAGCTTTGAAAGACTAACCGAAGCATTTTTCAATGCACACGATCCTACCCAGGAGGATGGACAAGGGCCTGATCTGGGCCCTGATTATCGTTCGATCGCTTTTTATCGGTCGCCTTCAGAGAAAATAATAATTCACAACCTAATTAGTAGAATTGATTCTATAAATGGTTACAACAGGCCGGTGGTAACTGAAGTGATTCCATTTAAAGTCATTTATCCARCCGAAACCGAACATCAGGATTATTATAGAAGACATAGCTGGGATCCATACATTAGAAATGTTTCTCGCCCAAAAGTGCTAAAACTCAGAAAAACTATGCCTTACCTCATAAAATCTGAATATAAAGACTAAAAAATGAGCTTTTTGTCAGAGAACTATCAATAAACTGTCATCATCCCGAATTGGATGTAGCTAAAAGACTTTAGGTACTTATATTTTTTATCTTTGTAGGGTTCAATTTATTTTTATTACGACCATGAGAAAAAGTGCAATTGTTGGTTTAATTACTATAGCGATATGTGTAGGTTTTTTAGTTAGTCTAAACGCTGATACAAATAGCTATTCTACATTTACTGAAGCTGCAAAAGATCCTAAGGAATTTCACGTAATGGGATACTGGGAAAAAGAAAAGGGTACATATTACGACGCTCAGAAAGATGCTAACCACTTTGCTTTTTACATGAAGGATCAAAAAGGCATTGTGAATAAAGTTGTTTACAATGGCACTAAACCTCAAGACTTTGAACGCTCCGAAAAACTGGTATTAATCGGCAAGATGAAAGATGATACCTTCTACGCTTCTAAAATACTCATGAAATGTCCATCTAAATATAATAATGATCTTGTAGAAGTCAAGAAGGACGGTAAAGTGGAAAAATACAACTAATCTTAATGGATATACAATTTATTGGAGAGAACCTCCTTCCGGGTAAAGTCGGGCAATTCTTTATTGTTTTAGCATTCGCTGCGTCGTTACTATCAGCCATCTCTTATTTTTTTGCTACCCAAAATAAGGATCTTGCAGATCAATCATGGAAACGCATCGGACGCATCTCATTTCTAATAAACTGGTTTAGTGTAATAGGCATCGGAGCTACACTTTTTTTTCTAATATTAAATCATTACAACGAATACTATTACGTTTATTCACACTCTTCGAAAGAGCTGCCTGTATATTATATTGTGTCAGCATTTTGGGAAGGGCAAGAGGGAAGTTTCTGGTTATGGGCGTTTTGGCAATCATTACTGGGCGTAATATTAATGTGGAAGGCCAGAACCTGGGAAACTGGCGTAATGACCATTGTAGCGTTCTCGCAAGCATTTTTAACTTCAATGTTATTAGGTGTTGAAATCTTTGGCGAAAGAATAGGTAGCTCTCCCTTCATCCTTTTAAGAGATGCTTTAAACCTTAAGGAGATGGCGCCAGTTGTATTTGCTGATCCTGAAAACTTTAAAAACTACCTTAAATTTATAACCGACGGACGCGGATTAAATCCGCTACTTCAAAATTATTGGATGGTTATCCACCCACCGACTTTGTTTTTAGGCTTTGCCAGCATGGTTGTGCCATTTGCTTATGGAATTGCGGGGCTATGGCAAAAGAAATATAAAGAATGGGTAAAACCAGCAATGCCATGGGCATTGTTTGCCGTAATGATTTTGGGGACGGGTATCATTATGGGATCATTTTGGGCATATGAAGCACTTAATTTTGGCGGTTTCTGGGCCTGGGATCCTGTAGAAAATGCTTCTATTATTCCCTGGTTAACCCTCATAGCGGGTGTACACGTAATGATTGCCTTTAAAAATACAGGGCATGCATTCTTTACTGCAATTGTATTGATCTTCCTCAGCTTTGTATTGGTATTATATGCTTCATTTCTTACCAGAAGTGGTATTTTGGGCGAAACATCTGTCCACTCATTTACAGATCTGGGTATGTTTGGGCACCTTATATTATACAATGTTGTCTTTTTGGCCTTACCTGTAATTTTACTGATTGTAAGATGGAAAGAGTTGCCAATTACCAATAAAGACGAAGAAACTTATTCAAGAGAATTCTGGATGTTTATAGGTGCACTAGTAATTACTGTAGCTTGTATTCAGGTAATTTTCTCTACTTCAGTACCTGTGTTTAACGCAGCATTTGGAACTAACTTTGCACCTCCTATAGATGCCATTAAGTACTACAACCAATGGCAGGCTCCGTTTGCTATTTTAGTAACGGTCATATCTGGATTCACCCAGTTCATGAAGTACAAGAGAACTGATATCCGTAAATTCTACAGCAGTCTTGCGGCTACTGTGGTTTTCTCAATTGTAATTACTGCTGGTTTTGTTTATATCACCAATGTATATCATAACCTGATGTATATACTTTTAACCTTTAGCTGTGTTTTTGCAGTTATGTCTAACGCGAAGATTCTGGGACAAGGTTTTGGAGGTAAGCGGAAATTGGTAGGTGCGGCCGTTGCACACATTGGTTTTGCTTTGTTGTTGCTTGGCGCTTTGGTAGCTGCCGCTACTAACAAACCAATCTCTTTAAATGCATCTAACTTTATTCCGGTTAAAGATTTCGAGAAGGCTGAGAAACCCGGAGAGAACATTGTTCTCTACAAAAATGAGCCAAAGAAAATGGGTAAGTACACCGTTACCTATATCAGCGATACTACCGTTGCTCCAAATACTTTTTACAAATTGAACTTTAAAGTTTATGATGAAAGTACTGGCAAAGTAAAAGAAGATTTCGAAGTAAATCCTCATATTCAGTCGAACGAGAAAATGGGGCTTATTGCTTCACCTGACACTAAACATTACTTAACCTACGATATTTATACTCACGTTACCAGCGCTCCTTTGAAAGAAGACAAGGAGCATGGAGACCATGAAGGACATAGTGAAGAAGAAAACTATAAGGCTCCTAGAATTGTGACAGTTAGCGTTGGTGATACTTTACATACAAGTAGTGGGGTACTTACTGTTAAAGCACTAAATCCAAAACCGCAGGCAAAAGATTTAGTAATTGGTCCTAAGGATTTAGCTGTAGGTATGCCAATTGAGGTTGACGTTAATGGTAAAATATATAAAACTGAACCTATCTTTTTGGTTAAAGGAAATAACGTATTTGACTTTGCCCGTAATATTGATGATTTAGGGTTAAGGGTTAGGTTTACAAAAGTAATTCCTGATCAAGGCAAAGTAGAATTGCAGGTTTTTGAAAAACCTCAGCAGGCGAAGGACTGGGTTGTTTTTAAATCTATTGAGTTCCCTTACATCAATTTATATTGGATTGGTACAATAGTGATGGTTGCAGGATTTTTACTATCCATTTTCAGGAGACAAAAAGAAGTTAAAGCTGTTTAATGAAAGTAGTCTGTATTGGTTCTGGTAATGTGGCAACGCATTTGGCTAATGCGCTAAAAGCAAAGGGTGTAGATCTGATTCAGATATGGAGCCGTGATTTGGCGAACGCCTCTGAGCTGGCAAAGAACACAAACTCTGTAGCTATCTCAAATCTGGATGAAATTGACCGTTCGGCTGATTTATACATTGTTGCGGTGAAAGATGATGCCATTGCATCAGTATCTGATAGCTTAAGAGAAATAAATGGATTGGTAGTTCATACCTCGGGAGCTACATCAATAGATGCCTTGTCGGCATTGAAAAATTACGGTGTTTTATATCCTCTGCAAACTTTTTCTAAAGCCAAGCCAATTGATTTTGCTAACGTTCCATTATGTATTGAGGCAAGCAATGTACATACTTTGGAGGTCTTAAGAAGTGTCGCGGATATGCTTTCTTCGCCTGTTTATGAAGTGGATAGCGAGAAAAGGAAAATATTGCATTTGGCGGCAGTTTTTGCCTGTAATTTTGTTAACCATCTTTACACATTGAGTGATAAGATAGTGGAACATTTTGAGCTCGACTTTGAGATGCTTAAGCCATTAATAATGGAGACGGCATTAAAAGTACAGACTGAACTGCCTATAAATGTACAAACCGGACCTGCCGTTCGGGATGATGAGCAAACTATGATTAAACATCAGGTTTTACTGAATGGTATGCCTGAATTAAAAGAAATCTATCAAACTTTAAGTAAAAGCATTAAAAAAACACATTTATAGTTATAAATGCCGTTTTTCGTGCTTATTTTTGAACACAATTATGAGTATTTTTAAATTAAAGATAAATTTTGAAGAACAAGGAAAAGAACCTCTTGAATTACCTATTGTAAGTGGAGAATCGGTTCTTGATGCTTGTTTAGATCACGGAATAGAATTACAGCATAACTGTGGTGGAGTATGCGGCTGCAGTACATGTCATGTTTACGTACTAAAGGGAATGGATAATATCCAGGAAATTTCTGATAAAGAAGAAGATTTTATTGACAGAGCTGTTCGTCCTAGAATTACTTCAAGATTAGGTTGCCAGTGTGTTGTTATAGATGGAGACATAGAAGTAACAATCCCTGATCAATCAGAATTTTTAGGTCACTAATATAAATCAATAAATTATACAAAGACATGCAAGATAAATTTGCTTTACCAATATACTGGAATGACCATGAGGATATAGCCCAGGAGTTATATGAGAAATTTGGTGATGATTTTAATGAAGCCAAAATATACCGTATCAGATTCACTGAGTTAATAGAATGGGTATTGGAATTACCTAATTTTAAAGGGACCAGAGAAGAAAGCAGTGAAGGTCATTTGGAGCAAATCCAGTCGGCCTGGGTTTACGAATGGAGAGATAACCAGGATTAGTAAGATATGTTCCTGCAGAAACTTAAAAACATTACCACCCTTATTTTTGATGTGGATGGTGTGCTCACAAATGGTGATATTATTGCATCAGACAGTGGGGAGTTTCTGCGCACATTTAACATTAAAGACGGTTATGCTTTACAGCTGGCCGTGAAAAGGGGTTACCTTATTTGTATCATCTCYGGAGGGCGGGGTTTGGCAATGCAAAGACGTTTTGAAGGTTTAGGTATTGCGGAAGTATTCCTTGGTGTTTCAGATAAAGTAGATGTATTTAATTCTCTTTTGGCTAAGCATAACATTACGGCCGACGAAATATTGTATATGGGGGATGATATTCCCGATCTTAAAGTGATGCAACTGGTAGGGCTGCCAACGTGCCCTTCAGATGCTGTGCCCGAAATAAAAGCAATTTCTGAATATATTTCTCCATATTCAGGAGGTAAAACTGCAGTTCGGGATATTATTGAAAAGGTGCTTAAAGTACAGCAAAAATGGTTCGATGAGAACCCTTCTGCAGCCGATTCGGGAAAGTAGCAGCCTGCAACAATTATGTTACTTCTGTTAGATTAAACCTATTCCACTGTTCATACTCCAATCTCTTACAAAACCGAAGCTAAAAGCTTTATAACTATTAAAAATTGTAAAAGAGTATGAAAAAATTATTGATTATCTGCGGATTGTTATTTAGTGTAATAACATTTGCACAAGCGCAACAGGGTCAGGGTCAAGGTGGTCGTAGAGGAGGAACACCTGAAGAGAGAGCAAAAAGAAATACCGAAATGTTGACTAAAAAGCTTAGTCTTACGGCAGATCAGCAAACCAAAGTTTCTGCCATTTACCTGGAACAAGCCGAGGGGATGAAAAAATTGCGTGAAGATGCGGCAGGAGATAGAGACGCAATGCGGGCTGCAATGGTGAAATCTAACGAGGAAAGCGATACTAAAATTAATGCTTTGTTAAACGACGACCAGAAAAAAGCTTACACTACCTGGAAAGAAGAGAGAAAAGAAGCAATGAAAAAAAGACAAGATGGTAATGGCGGAGGTCAATAATCATTAAAACATTTAAAATAATAGAAGCGGCATATGGCCGCTTTTGTTATTTTTGAGCAAATTTTAATTATGTATAAGCAGACACTTCCAATAATACTCGCCTCAAAATCTCCACGAAGACAAGAATTGATGAAATCGATGAACCTTGATTTTAAAGTAGTTTTGAAGGAAGTTGATGAAAGCTATCCGAAAGATTTGCTCCCGGCCGAAATTGCGGTTTATATTGCCGAAAAGAAGGCAGCAGCTTTTGCAGATGATAGCCATGAAAACATAGTGATTACTGCAGATACTATTGTTGCCTATAATAATGAAATATTGGGTAAACCTGAGGATGTAACTCATGCTACTGAAATGCTAACCAAACTGTCTGGTACAAACCATCAGGTATACACTGGTGTGAGCATTGCTTATGGGGATAAAATGCATTCTTTTTACGATGTTACTGAAGTGTTTTTTAATCCACTTACAGCAGAACAGATTGATTTTTATATTGCCAATTTTAATCCTTTTGATAAAGCCGGTGCTTATGGTATTCAGGATTGGATAGGCCTTGTAGCTGTCGATAAGATTATTGGTTCTTATACAAATGTAATGGGTTTGCCAACTGAAAAGTTATATAAAGCTTTGTCAGGATTTTAATTCTGATAGCGAATATAGAACGCCCATTTTTAAATCGTAAGTGGACAAACTGATCTGTTTAATCTCAGACAGTGATRAAATGTGATTGGTAAGAATTGCGGCAATCACAATCATATCAACCCTTAATTTTATTAGATCAGGCATGTTTTGGCGTGCTGCATGGGTAGACGTAATTAGTTTTTCTGAAAGGCTATTGTAAGCAGTAAATTCTATAGGCGCAGATTTTATGTTTTCTATATGTGTTTCTTTTAAAATCATACTGGCAAAGGTTTCAAAAGCGCCGGCAGAACCAATCAAATGATCAGGTTTATGTAATATACAAGCTTCTTTTAAATCTGTGAGCTCATTGTTCAGATGGTTAATAATAGCTGATTTATCCAGCTCATTAATTGGATCTGAATGGAAATAAGCCTGCATTAATCTGGCTGCACCTATGTTATAGCTTTTCTTCCACAGCAGTTCTTTATCATTACAGATAATGAATTCGGTGCTTCCTCCGCCGATATCCATAATCAATGATGTTCCATTGATTGTACCTGTGGCTTTTACTCCTTTATAGATGTATTCAGCTTCTTTATCACCATCAATAACATCTATAATGATGTCTGCGTTTTTCTTTGCAGATTCAACAAAATCAATTCCATTGGCTGCGCTCCTTACTGCGGAGGTAGCAATTGCCAGTGTTTGCTGAACCTGGTACTTGTCAATTTTCTGTTTAAAGTTTTTTAAGGTTTCAATTCCTCGTTCAAATGCTTCGGGTATAATGATGTTTTCGTTAATGCGTCCCTGACCAAGCCTAACGGGTACGTTTGTTTTATAGATTATCTGGACGTTTGTAGCAGATATTTCTGCTATTATCAGGTGGAAGGTATTTGTACCAAGATCAATAACTGCGGCTTTCATTAAAGGTTTATTTGATGGTAAAAGTGCAAAAAAAAAGCCATCCTACTGGACGGCTTTCTAAAAACTATTTAATTATTATTCGAAATATTCTTTCATTTTTTCGAAGAAACTCTTATCGTGCTTACCAGGTTGTGGCTTAAAATTAGGAGAGTCTCTTAATTTCTCAAGCATGCTTCTTTCTTCAGAACTTAGCGCTTTTGGAGTCCATATATTTACATGGATAATCTCATCGCCTCTGTGATATGAATTGATTTCAGGAATACCTTTACCCTTTAAGCGTAATAATTTTCCGCTTTGGGTACCTGGTTCAATTTTGATTTTTGCTTTACCATCAATGGTTGGAACCTCGGCACTATAGCCTAATGCAGCATCAATGATAGAAACGTGTAAATCATAAACTACATTATTGCCTTCGCGTTTTAAAGTTTCATGAGGTATTTCTTCAATCAGGATGATCAGATCTCCGGGGATACCGCCGCTAGGTGCTGCATTACCTTTTCCGCTCATGCTTAATTGCATACCGTCACTTACACCAGCTGGGATATTGATTGTAATTGTTTCCTCGCCACGAACTATACCCTCACCATGGCATGATGTACATTTAGCCGTGATCTGTTGTCCGCTACCATTACAAGTAGGGCAGGTAGAGGTAGTTTGCATCTGACCAAGAATTGTGTTGGTCACTCTGCGAACTGCACCGCTTCCACCACAGGTTTTACATGTACTTACCGATGAGCGATCTTTAGCTCCTGTTCCGTCACATGTTTTACAGCTAATCTGCTTATTTACTTTGATTTTTTTCTCTGTACCGTTGGCAATTTCCTCAAGAGTGAGTTTTACTTTGATGCGCAGGTTAGTTCCTTTAGCTACACGTCGGCCGCCGCGCGACTGCTGACCGCCGCCTCCAAAGAAACTTTCGAAAGGACTGCCACCACCACCAAAAATATCCCCGAATTGACTGAAGATATCTTCCATGTTCATGCCGCCACCGCCATATCCACCGCTAGAAGCTCCGCCAACGCCAGCATGCCCATAATGGTCATAACGTTGTTTCTTTTCCGGATTGCTTAAAACTTCATAGGCCTCGGCAGCCTCTTTAAAGTTGTCTTCGGCAGCCTTATCCCCAGGGTTTTTATCAGGGTGAAATTTGATGGCTAGTTTGCGATAAGCCTTTTTAATTTCTTCGGCAGATGCGCTTTTGGTTACACCAAGTACATCATAAAAATCTCTCTTACTCATAATATTAACTACCCACTACAACTTTAGCAAAGCGAATCACTTTATCATTTAAAGTGTAGCCTTTCTCTAATTCATCAATTACTTTTCCTTTTAACTCTTCATTTGGGGCAGGTATTTTAGTAATAGCCTCATGGTTATCAGTATCAAAAACATTGTTGATGCTTTCCATTTCTTTTAAACCTTTTTGAGCTAAAATGCTTTTTAGCTTGCTATGTACTAACGCAACGCCTTCACGGATTGGATTTATATCAGTAGCAGTTTYTATGGCCTTGGTGGCACGATCAAAATCGTCTAAAACAGGTAACAGTGAAACTATTACATCTTTTCCCGCAGTTTGTAAAAGCTCACTACGCTCTTTTTGGGTACGACGTTTGAAATTGTCAAACTCGGCAAACAAGCGTAGATATTTATCGTTTAAAGCTGCATTCTCTTGTTGTAATTTTTCTTCGGCAGAAAGCTCTGGCACAACTTCGGTTTCCGTAACTGGATTTTCTGCAGTTACTTCTTCAGTATTTATTTGATCTTCGGTATTATTCATCTGCTCTTCAGCGTTATTTTTCACAATTGGATCTGTGTTATCGTTCTTTTTCTTCTTGCTAAACATGGTATAGTAGAATTTTTGATTGTAAACTCAAAAGTTTTGCCAATGAAATATATCAGTCATGGTGTCAGTTTTATTTAAAATAAACTGACGCGAATGACTGAAAAGGAATGTTTTGTCAGATTTTGGCGGTTAAACAATTTGTGCATCTTCATGCACAATTCCACCTTCACATTTGATAATTCTTGAAGGGAAAGTTCTTATAATATGATAATCGTGGGTAGCCATAAGTACGGCAGTTCCACTCTGACTAATCTGTTTAAGCAACATTACTATTTCTTCTGATGTATCAGGGTCTAAGTTCCCTGTAGGTTCATCAGCAAGTATTATTTCTGGGTTATTTAATAATGCACGTGCAATTACAACGCGTTGCTGCTCGCCGCCCGAAAGCTCATGCGGCATTTTTCTGATCTTTGATCGTAAGCCTACCTTTTCAAGAACATCTTTTATACGTTCTTCAATTAAGGCTTGATCTTTCCAACCTGTAGCTTTTAATACGAACTCAAGATTTTTTTCAATTGTTCTGTCGGTAAGCAGTTGAAAATCCTGGAATACAATTCCTAATTTTCTGCGTAAATAGGGTACATCTTTAATGGCCAGGTTTTTTAAATCGAAGCCAGCAATTTGTCCGTCGCCATTACCGATATGAAGATCTCCGTAAATGATTTTAAGTAAACTGCTTTTCCCGGAACCGGTTTGGCCAATTAAAAAAACGAACTCTCCTTTATCAACATTTAAATTTACATCTGATAAGACCAGATGTTTTTGTTGAAATACATCTACATTCTTTAGATTTATAACTGCGTTTCCTGTCATTTTTAAATATCTATTTTAGCAATTTGTCCAAAGGGCAAATCATTTACAAAATTCATAATGTAGGGCAATTTATCACCTAAGCCCAATTTTTCAAGCGATTTATCAGGCCTGTCTACCCTAAAGTAGGCCAATAAGGTAAATTTATCATCCCTTAATTGTACGTAATCAGGGATCTTGGCAATGCCTTTTACTTTAATAACATACATTAGGTCAAAAATAGTATTTCAAATTGAGAATTAAGGCATGTGATGTATTTATCTAATCAAGGTAAGCGATCCGGTAACTGGTTTCATGCCATTTTTCAGATCGATGATGTAGTAATAAACACCAACAGGAACATCCTCATTTCTGTACTTCCCATCCCAGGGCTTTTCATAGCCGGTACTTTCAAAGATGAGGGTTCCATAACGATTCATGACTTTTACCACAGGGGCATCCAGAGCATCTATAGCGGTGATATTCCACGCATCATTAATATTGTCGCCATTTGGACTAAAAGCATTTGGAACTGTAAGTCCGTTATAGACCTTAACAAATACCGTGTCCAGAGCGGTTACACAGCCCATAGTCGATTCTGCGTGCAGGATATAGTCTGTATCCTCTTTAGGCGATACCCTGGGAGTAAGGGAATTTTTATCATCAATATCAGTATTCGGTGTCCAGAAATACCTTACTCCATCTCCTGACACACTTCCGTTTAGTTTGACATCATATCCACTTAATATTTTTTTATCAGGACCCGCATCAGCAGCTGGTACTTTGTTAACAATTACATTTACCTGGGCCTCCCTGTAACACGTACCACTTTTTACTTGAACTGTATATAATGTAGTTACAGTTGGCGAAGCGATGGGATTCGCAACATTTGGATCTGAAAGCCCAATTGTCGGCGACCAGGAGTAGCTTGTACCCCCTGAAGCATTCAGTTGTACACTAGTTCCCTCACAAATCTGGGGTGCCGGATTGTCTACAACCGGAATTGGTGGAGGAATAACGTTCACATTTATTGCGGAAGTAACCTCACATCCCAGACTTTTTACGGTAAGGGTATAGGAGCCAGACATACTTGCTGTAGCATCTAGAATTACAGGCGATTTTTCTGTCGAAAATAAAGTTCCATTGGGCCTTCGCCATTCGTAGGTACCGTCTGTACTTACATCAAACATTATGGCATCTCCTATACATACAGGCCCATTGCTTATTGCGTTTACCATTGGGGGCRAGTTTACTTTAACGGTTAAGATAGGGGATACTGTTCGGCAATTAGGAGAATTAAAATTTCCTGGTTCAGCTGCAGTTAATCTGTAATTGTACAATCCAGGAATCGCATTAGTAAATGACTCATTATAACTTGAAGGATTTGTAGCCCCGGGAATATCAGCCCAGCTGCCACCATTGTCTTTTTGCCACTGGTACCGGAGGGTTCCCGAACCCACTGTTTGAGCCGACAGATTTAAGGTTGTGGTGGTCCCTTCACAAATATCTTGAACTCGATTAAAACTAGTGCCTATTCCAGCTTTAATATCTGGTCCGCAGGCTCTGAATGTGATGTCATCTATCACGATATCATTTCCACCAGCATCATTTACATTAAAAACATTATTGATCATTCTGATTTTCACGCGTGTTGAAGTTGTGGTTTGAAAAATGAACCCATATTGCCTCCAATTACGGTCTTGATCCGGAATGTCACCAGTGTTATAACTACCTAATTCTATATCATTCATATCTAATACTACAAATGTGATATTTGGCTTTAAGCCGGAATAGTCAAGCATGTTCAGTAGCCATGCAGCAAATTCGTATTTGGTATTTGGACAGAGATTAATCTGTACATCTGATTCATAAAAAATACCAGGATTGCGGTCTGCATTTACAACCATCATATAGCCGTCTACATCATCAGGGGTATGATTGGTTACTGCATACCAATTCCTGTTCATGCCAATAGTTGTTTTTGCAATAGTATAGGTGCCGTCCCGTACATTTCTGTCGCTTACATAGGTATAACTGCTAAAGCCAGGATCGGGGCCAGCATCCGCACTTCCTCTTCCAAAATCTATGTTCACTACCGGATCTCCTAAAGAGCCGGTACATACCTGTGCCTTCACCTTTGCAGCACTAAAGGTGAGCAGTAAAAACAATGCGGTAAGTTTTGTATATCCCCAGGTCAATACAGTTATTTAAGCTAATACAATATACTGCTTATTCTCTGTATTTTAAACAGCCTTGCTATACCTAATGTACCCGTCTGAATCTTACTTATGCCGTCTACCATAATAACATAGAAGACAAATTATAATGGGCTAAAATTATTGTTTTAGTTAAGTGCCTTATTGTTAGTTGTTTGAGGTGTTTTTTTAACGAAAGAGCACAAGAATGGACGTATTGCTAAAAACCGTCTTAAATACCGTAAAGTAACATTTTTTATCTAAAGCAACCGTTTGTGTTGAATTATTGATATATCTAACTTATTTGGTTTTCCTATCATTTGCATATGTAATGAATTGTGAATGAATATGTCTTTATAGTTAAATTATWTCCAATATTGTTTAAGACTTATATCTTGATATGAGGACTATGTATAATCTTATTTGGTTAATGCAAACGGTTGCGTTGTTAAAGATTGTTAAATGACATTTCAATAACACTAGATTAGGGCTATCAACTAAAACAGCAATAATATTTTTAGCACATAAAAGCTTGAGAATTAATTATTAACCATTAACCAGGATTTGATTTAGGGCATCAAACCAGAACAACAAATAACCATATATAATTTTAAACGAGGGAATTAGGTAAACCTCAATTAGCTATTTACAATAAATATAGCCGGGGAATTCCTATGCCTTAATTGTATTAACAAACTAACTTAAACTAACAACTAACCAACCCATGAAAAATCAAGTCACCTAACTGCAATTGGTGAATATGGCTATCCAGGAATAGTCCAGCCACTTAACAGATTGAAAGAAAATCGCTCTTCATTGAATTCAACTATTTGATTTTAAACTAAAAAAATGTTTATGAATAATTTTTACAAGAAGCAACTCTTGACCTGCCTGTTGCTACTGTTTTCTGTAATTGCATTCGCACAAAAAAAGATTAGCGGAACAGTTAAAGGATCAGACGACGGTGGTCCTCTTCCAGGAGTGTCCGTTACATTAAAAGGAACCTCTAAGGGGGTTAGTACAGATGGAAATGGAAAATTTACAATTGATGCACCTGCAGATGGTGTTCTTCATTTTTCATATATAGGATATAATGCCAAGGATGTAAACATTGCCGGGCAAACTGAGGTCAATGTTCAATTGGCTCCTTCTGCAAATGCGCTTAAAGATGTAGTCGTAATTGGATACCAGGAAGTATCAAGGAAAAAAACTACTGCAGCAGTATCTACAGTAAAAGCTAAAGACATTGAAAATTTACCATCTCCAACATTTGATAAACTCTTGCAAGGTAGGGTGGCGGGACTAAATGTTCAGGCATTCTCAGGTGAGCCCGGTGGTACACCAACATTTGTTGTACGTGGTAATTCATCAATCGGAAGAGCAGTAAATGCAGCACGTGCCTTAAGCAGCCCATTATTTGTGATAGATGGAATTCCTATTTCAAGTGAGGATGTAACCTCATTTGGAGATTTAACAGGAACCAACTTCATTGCAGGAATAAATCCTAATGATATAGAATCCATTGATGTTTTAAAAGATGCTGCAGCCGCATCAATCTATGGATCAAGAGGTGCAAACGGAGTAGTAGTTGTTAAAACTAAGCGTGGTAAGTCTGGTAAACCTGAGATTAATGTAAGTGCGTATACCGGTGTTTCTAAACAAGGTGAGATGCAAGAGTACATCACAGGTGCTCAGGAGCGCAGGTATAAAATGGATTATTTGAACAAGTACGCCAGCCATGAGCAACAGGGGCTATATCCTATGATACTAACCGATAGTTTAAATCCTGCATTTAATAATGCGAACGATTGGCAGGGAATATTTTATCGCACAGGTATCATTCAAAATTATGATGCTTCTGCATCTGGTGGCTCAGAGACTATGAATTATCGCTTTAGTGGTAACTACTACAACGAGGGTGGTATTATTAAAGGAACAGGTTTTAAACGTTATACCATGTCGGGATCAATGGGAGTTAAGCTTTCAGAGCGTCTTAAACTTGATGCATTATTTAGATTGTCGAGGGGAGACCGCGCCAGAGGACGTGGACAAGCACCTTGGGAAAACCCTCTTCCAATAAATGCAGGGACGTTTCCAACTTCACTGTTATATATAAGTGATGTGGATATGCAAAACTTTACAGGTGTGCTGGATCAGGTTAAGGATAAGAATATCAATGATGATATTACGTCTAGTATAACACTAAATTACGATATCAGTAAAAAGTTTCATTTTCAAACACAAGGATCGTTGCAATCAAGCAAAGGCGGCAGAGACATCTTTAGGCCAAGTATTTTGGATGCGGAGGGTAATTTTTATGCTCAATCGTCTAGATCGAACTTTGATAACTTTAATATAGACAACCTTCTTTCGTATACTACTTCGGTGAATAATGACCACCACATTACCGTACTGGGTGGAAATACGATAAACTACCTGACAAGAGAATATACAGGGATTGGGGGGATTGGAAAAGGGAATAATGTAATTTCTACTGTTCAGGGTATTAATGAATATGCGTATAGTGATCCATACGGTAATATGATAACGGGGTCTAAACGCGAAGCTTCAGGAATGCTGTCGTTTTTCGGAAGAGCAAGTTATGATTATAAAGATAAGTATCTCTTCTCTGTTAGTTTCCGTGCCGATGCCTCATCTCGTTTTGGTAAGAATTACAGGTGGGCCCACTTTCCTTCTGTTTCGGCAGGTTGGGTAATATCTGACGAGCCGTTTATGAAATCAGCAGAGAATTGGGTGTCATTACTGAAAATAAGAGGTAGTTATGGTGTTTCAGGTAACTTACCGGCCGATTACTATGCGCCATTTAACTCATACATTACCGGAAATGGTGGTGCAGGGTATCAAGGCTCTGCCGCTACAAATACCTACAATGGTGTAAACTCGGTAACTTATAATCCCGGATCTATTACACAAGATAATTTAACATGGGAAAGATCAATCCAATCGAATATTGGTATTGATGCAGAATTATTTAAAAGCAGATTAAACATATCTGTTGATGCTTATAACCGTGGTACATCAGACCTTATTTTCGATTTGATTATGCCGGTTACCAGCGGGTATGATAAAGTTAGAACTAATGCTGTTGATGTTAGGAATTTAGGGGTTGATTTAAATGTTACAGGAAGAGTATTCAGTCCTGAGAGCAAATTTCAATGGAATCCAAGATTGGTAATGTCATTCAACAAAAATCAAATCATGTCGTTGCCTAATGGTAATAGAGACATTATGGTTACAGATGGTAATACAGGTACTACTTTTATACTTACAAAAGGGCGTCCTATTTATGAATATTTCCTGGTTAAATCGGCAGGGGTATATAC
>NZ_JBFTNT010000079.1:0-25295 GCF_056397585.1 Pedobacter sp. 05L430
GGAAAACAGGGGTCAGTTTTGTGTATACGAACAAGGAAATTGTCGATGCAAAAGTAACTATCCATGATGAGGCCAAAACGGCTAGGATAATATTGACGCCTTTATTGCAAAAAAACAACCTGCGCCTTATTGAAGACGGGACTATGGTTGTACTTAAAAAAGCAGAACTGCAGATCCGAGCTCCAAAGCCCGGTGCGGCAGTAGGCTATGTAAAGGATAAGGTAAGTAACCAGACTTTGCCTTATGCAACAGTGCTTTTGAAAGAAACCAACCAAAAGTACGTTACCGATGCCAATGGCTATTTTGTAATCAACAACATAAAACCAGGAAAAGCTACACTTTTGGTGAACTATATTGGTTATGTAACAACATCATTTACTGTAGATATAACCGATGGTGAAACGGCAAAGATGGAACTGAAATTGGAAAGCCAAAGTAACGATATGAAGGGAATTTCAGTAACAGGGATTAGAAGAGGAGAGGCCATAGCATTGAGCAATATGCGTAACGCAGACAACATCAAGTATGTGCTTTCTCAGGAGCAGATTGAGCGCTTTCCCGATGCTACTGTTGGGGAAGCCATGCAACGTGTGCCAGGGATTGCGATGGACTATAGTTATGGCTTGCCAAGAAACATCATCATCAGAGGACTGGATCAGAGTATGGGATCTATCACACTTAATGGAAACAGGCTGCCTTCTACACAAACCAATTCAAGGGATATTGATCTGAATGGTATTTTGTCGTCTACTGTTGAGGCCATAGAAGTCAACAAAACCCTCACTCCCGATATGGATGCTGATGGAACATCTGGTTCAGTGAACATCATTTCTAAGACACCAAAGTCGGGTACTCAGCAAATGCAGGTGAAGGGTTCATTTGGTAATAATTTTCTATTGGGTAAGCAAAACTTTGACGGCTCATTTGATTTTAGTCGCAGAGATACCAAATGGGGTTACCTGGTCGGCGTAAATTATAGCAATACCTACAGAGGGGAAGATCGGGTTCAGAAAGATTATGATACGTACGAGATTGCGGGAGTAGAAAAAATGAAGTTATCTAATCTTGAATTGGAAGGCTCAGACCTGCACCGTGAGAACCTCGGGCTCCAGGCTGAACTAAGCTTCTTTCCTACAGAGAAAATCCAAATCTATGCAAGAACGTCGTACAACAAGTTTTACGAACTACAAACAAGGGGCACAAAAAGCTATAACATTGGGGAATATACAGATGAGAACACAGCTTCAGACATCAGCATAGGCGCTAGTGGTTCTCCCAGAGATTACCATAGAGATTTGTTGAGCTTTTCAGTTGGTACTAAAGCGATTGTCAATGACTGGAGGTTGAATTTGGACCTCACCTATGCTAGTGGTTTATACGATCAGCCGATTTACTATGACGGATATTTTACTTATGGTGGTTTAAATGCAGGCATAGACATCAGCGATCCGCGCGCTCCGCAGTTTGCCTTTACAAATGGCGATGTGAACAATGCGGCCAATTATACCACTTCCTCTTATGTCAACAGGCACCAGATCGCTCATGACAAGGATGGACAAGGATCATTCAATGTGCAGCGGACTTTTAACCTGAGCCAGAAGAATAAACTGATGTTTAAGTTCGGAGGACGTTACAGGTATAAAGAAGATGACCATACCAGAGATTATTTCCAATACACCCTGAAGACAGGTAAGGTATCTATGGATAATTTTTTGTCTGATTATTCCAGAAAGGATTATTTCAATGGCAAGTATGATCTTTCAGGAGCGATTGCCAATGGGTACCTGATGGAAGATTATTATCAGAAAAACCTGTCGCTTTTTGAAAGTGATGAAACTTATATCAGACAAAATACTGATCCGGATTCTTATAGCGGTAAGGAAACCATGGGAGCAGGTTATGTAATGGGTAAATTGACACTGGATAAACTTGACATCATTACCGGACTGAGGTATGAGCGCACGGGGTTTGACTACCGGGGCAACATTGTATCGTTTGACAATCAAGGAAAATACGTAAGTACAAATAAAGTAAACACCAAGTCTGCATTTGAGGGCTTCTTTCCAAGTCTGAACCTGAAGTATGCCATAGATCAGCGTACCAACGTGCGGGCAGCGGTTACCAGATCGCTTTCCCGTCCTGGTTATTATGACCTGGTTCCATGGCAGGAAGTTGAACCCAGAAGAAAGCGAATGAAGAAAGGGAACCCGGATTTGGATCAGGCTACCTCCACCAATGTCGACTTCCTATTTGAACACTACTTGAAATCACTCGGTTTACTATCAGGAGGTATCTTTTATAAGAACATAGAAAATTATATTTATGAAAGTATTTATACACAACAGGGTGGCCAGTTTGATCAGTATCAGGTAACGCAGACTGTGAATGGTGCCAACGCACATGTGTATGGTTATGAAATTGCCTGGCAGCAGCAGCTGACCTTCCTGCCTGGATTTTTAAACGGTTTGGGTATCTATGGAAACTTTACACAGATCCAGTCGAAGTTTAAAGTACCCGGCATTGTAAGTGAGCGAACCGTACGTTTGCCTTCCATGCGTCCTAAGGTAGGTAACGCTTCTCTGTCTTATGAGAAATATGGTTTTTCAGGCCGCATTTCGTTAAATTTCTATGAAACTTTTATCAGTGAGCTTGCAGAAGAGCAAGCCAATGACCTGATGGAAAAAGGCAGAGTACAGCTAGACTTTTCTGCTTCTCAGCGGATCAACAAGAAGTTTACCATCTTTATGGGTATCAGTAACATCAACAATGCCCAAACCATTCTGGATTACGGCGATGGCAGACCAAATGACCATAAATATTTTTCAACGTGGGCCAACGCAGGCTTTAAATACAACCCTTTTTAATGATGAAAAACATTACCAGAGAAATTATCATGGTCATTATAGCCCTTTTAGGGTTTCAATTGGCTAATGGACAGTCGTTCAAAGCTTCAGCATTTCCAGATCGAATTATCCTGACCTGGTCGGCCGATCCGATGACTACACAGTCAGTTACCTGGCGTACCGACACTACCGTACTTAAAAGCTATGCCCAGGTATTAATGGAAGACAGCTCGCCCGATCTCGGAAAAGACAATTCCGGAGAATTTGTGGCCCTGTCGACCACGCTCCAGGGAGTAGAATATGAAAAAGCAAATTACCACAGCGCGATCATGACTGGTTTAAAACCTGATCAAGTTTATACCTATCGCGTAGGAGATGGTAAGAACTGGAGCGAGTGGTTTCAGTTTCGGACTGCACCGGCAACAGTGAAACCGTTTTCATTCATTTATTTGGGCGATGCTCAGAATGATATCAAGTCAAAATGGTCGAGGGTAATCAGAAGAGCATTTGCCACCCATGGCGATGCACGTTTTATTGTTCATGCAGGCGACTTGATCAATCGCTGCAACAATGATAATGAATGGGGAGAGTGGCATTTTGGTGGTGGTTTCATTAACGGAATGATCCCAAGTATCCCGTCATCTGGAAATCATGAATACTTCAGAGATGAACAAAAGACCCTGACCTTAGATCCACATTGGCGTGCCCAATATACCTTGCCTGAGAATGGACCCAAAGGTTTGGAAGAATCTGTATACTTCATCGATTATGCAAATGTTCGTCTCATCTCATTGAACTCCCAGATGATCGTATTGGATTCCAACTCCATGAAGGCTCAGGCTATATGGCTGGAAGGGGTGTTGAAGAACAATCCTAAACAATGGACGATGATCACCTATCATCATCCAATCTATTCTACAGCAAAAGGTAGGGACAATAAAGAATTCAGAGAGCTGTTTAAGCCGCTGTTTGATAAGTACCATGTAGACATACTGATGCAGGGACATGATCATACCTACAGTCGTGGACAGAATTTACCGACGGGTGTTTCAGGAAAGGTAGGAGGTCCCATGTATGTGGTCTCAGTAGCGGGCCCAAAAATGTACAAAATAGATGTGACACCACGGTGGATGGATGTATTTGCAGAAAATACACAACTGTTCCAAATCATATCTGTTGACCATGATAAACTAATTTACACGGCATATAAGGCTTCTGGAGAAGTCTTTGATTCCTTTAGTCTTAAAAAAACAAATAAAGAGAAGGCTGCATTATTTACAGATTTAAAAAGGTAAAGATATAAAACCGGAAAAAGCAAGCGTTCTTTTGGACTCTTGCTGCTTTGCAGTTTCTTTAACATCAGGCTGGAAATTAAAAGCTGACTAGGCATTTTTAAGCGTCTGGTCAGCTTTTAATTTATTTTTTTACAGTAAAAAGCCGCGACACCCATCGGGCTTTTGAGGCTAACCAAATGACGGGCGAATCCTTACCAAATATTAATAATCATTTTAGCAGGTGTCCTGGCCGCTCCGTTTTTTTTCCGTTTACCCGAGCCATAAATCCTGTTCCTTTGTAGTGCTACAGTTTCCCGCGCATAACAAAGATTAGTAAACACCATCACAAAAGGCAAGATGGCACTTGTCCTGGCAATGTTTTTATGCTTTGCAGTTTGCTTGTTTTTCATATTATCCGGCAAAAAAAAAATATTCAATATCGTTAGAATTAAGTTTATTTAAGCCATTTTAGTGCATTTCTATTTTTGTTTCCATGCTGGAGATAGTAGCTTGCCTAATTCATAAATGTTTGTAAGTTTTGTGTTAAAGTGTTGATTGTTTGATGATTTGCTCGTAAATTCGGGTAATGAATTCTTGGCTTATGGAAAAGTTAAATGAAAAAAAGCCCCTTGCGAATGGGAAAATGCTCGATTTATTGACACGACTGATTAAGCTAAGAAAAAGAAGTCAGCAAACTAATCAAAAGCTGGATGAGTTGAAGAAGCAGTCCGACGAACTGTTACATTCCGATACTAAAAAATAGAGGGCCTGACTATTTCCAATGCGCATACCCTCTTCGTTTTTTACCATTAAATTTATGTAATCAAAATTGGTGCTGATTACAAAATGATAATCTCAAATTCAAGTTTACTTCATTTAATTTTGGCTTATGAATTATCCCGTATTTATCTTTCACGAATTAATGTTCAGGCTCTCAGAAATCTCTCCGAAAATTGGCACTTATGTTTCCAGTTTTGTTCAGGACAATACTTTTGTGATCCATTCCACTAATGGCAAACTCATTGTGGATGAAGAGACGATGACAATGCAGTATCACGATCCTGCATTGCTGTCGAGGGAATATTTAGACAATCTTATCGACAGGTTTCTTTTTAATGAGAGCGGAAAGTAGTGTTGTTGATTGCCGAAAAATTGGATGAATCTTTGGTATGAATTCAGGTCGGGAAAGTTTTCTGGTCAGGCCTTGGATAATGATAAAACAGGGACTTATGCAACGCTAAGTCACGATAAATCAGAGATAACGAAAGTTCACCCTGCCTTTTTTTAAAAATGCTGTTCATTTCCTATTTAGTTTCTTTAATAGCCACATTGCCATGGTGATCAACGTAGCCATTAAATAAAAAATCTCCTTTGGCTAACCAAAGAAGATGACGATGTTTGCTATAAAACTTATGGCTGCTTGCTATCCTGCTCCAGGTAATTTTTTAGTGACTTTCCAAGTATAAAATTCCAACCTTCAGTAAAGCTGGTGACAGCGAAATTCGGGCTGTCTTTAGGGAAACTGCCAAGCCCTTCATGGGTCAGTTTTAACCGGGTTTTTTGTTCTCCATCCTTAAAAAGTTCCCAGGTGACCACGGAATACCCATCGTTATGTTCAGGGTAAGTCCAGCTGTAACTTAGCTTATTGGGTGGATCCACAAAAATCACTTCGCAAACATGGAGGTATTGCTCCTTTTCATCACCTCCGCTAAATTGGAATTTGAATCCCTTTTCTGCTTTGAATTCTTCAAGTTCAAAGTACCATTCTTTCATCTGGTCCTTATTGGTAATGGCTTTCCATACCTTTTCAATTGGTGCATTATAGCTGCGTTCTACAATTAGTGGTTTTGTTTCCATAATTACTTATTTTTAAGTGGATTATCTTCTGATGATTTTTCGTTTTCCCCGCGCTCCAGAAAATCGCCAAGGGCATCTAGTTTATGGTTCCAGAATTTCCTGTATCGATTCAGCCATTTGTCGATTTCTTTTAGCTTATGTACATCAGCTCTGCAATAGCGCTCCCGGCCGTCCTGCTTCACCGTTATTAACCCGCACTCTTCCAGAATTTTGATGTGTTTGGATATAGCTGGCCGGGTGATGCTGAAATGTCCTGCAACTGCATTGAGGTTCAAGGATTGATCACTCAGTAAATCAATAATCTCACGCCTGGTKGGGTCGGAGATTGCCTGAAATACATCTCTTCTTAATTCCATATATTCGAAACCATGTGGTTACAAATATATGGGATACCATTTGGTTACGCAAATTTAAAATCAATTTTTTTGGCAATCGTTTATATATTTATATTTCAATTACCATCTCATGAAATTCACCAGGATATCACCTCATCCAAGTTTAGAAAAGTTGATCGAATGCTACTGGATGATGCACAGTGATGATCCTGCGCCACGGGTAGAGAAAATTATTCCCGATGGGTTTACAGAGCTTATTTTTAACTACGGCAGCGTCTACAGGGCCAAAACAAGCGGACCCTGGTATACGCAAACAGCAAACCTGCTGGCTGGGCAGATCAGCAGCAATTTTCACCTGGAGAATACAGCAGAGACCGGCTCTTTTGCCATTAAACTCAAACCCGCGGCGCTTACCCAGCTCTTCGGTCTGAACATGGAATGTTATCTTGATCAGATTGTTGCCCTGGATACCTTTCCTCATCCGGAGCTGGCCGGGTTGAAGGATCGATTTCTTCCTTTTGARAACGAGCAGATTCTTAAACAGCGTCTGGATGACCATTTTCTCGCGCTTAGTAAATCAGCTACTGAAAATCCTTTAGAGGAAGTGCTGCAGCTTATCTTTGATTCCAACGGTAAGGCAAGTGTTAAGGATCTGTGTCTGGCAGGGAAGAAGAGCGAACGTCAGCTTCAGCGGCTTTTCAAAAAGTACATAGGGCTCCCGCCGAAATATTACGCACGGATCATCCGTTTCAATTATATATTTCAGCTGATCAGGGATAAAAAACGCAGCTGGTCAGATATTGTCTATGAGTCAGGTTATTACGACCAATCTCATTTCATTCGCAACTTTAAAGCTTTTACGGGTGAAGATCCCTCTGCTTATTTTTTTGAAGCGCCAAATATGGCCAACTTCTTTCTCAATAAATGATTTTCTGTAACCATCGTCGGTTTTGTACAATACACAAACATTGCTCAATCGTAATTTTGAAAGAAAAAGATTATGAAAATTCAACGATTCTCTCTCCTTATTTCTGTTATGTTTATTTTCGGCTTCAGTAACATGGTATGCGGACAGGAAAACACGGCTCAAAAATTTAAAAGACTACATTGGCTGATCGGTAAGTGGCAGCGCACAAATTCCAAACCCGGGCAATCAGGGTATGAAAACTGGTCTAAGGTGTCTAATACTAAATTCACAGGAAAGGGTGTGACGCTTAAGGGAAAGGAAATTGTTTTTGTAGAAGAACTGGAGTTAAGCATCAAGGGAGGCGATATCTTTTATACCGTTACTGTTACCGGTGATTCTGGACCTGTTAATTTCAAGCTGACCTCCATCAGCAAAGATGCCTTCGTATGTGAAAACCCCGAACACGACTTTCCTAAAAAGATTGCTTATACCCGGAAAGGTGGAACCGTAAAAGCAATCGTTTCCGGCAACGGGCAGACCCTTGACTATGAATTTATCAGTTCAGCCCCCTAAAAGGAATTGATAGCTATATAATGATATCTTTGCTGTCATCTCTCTATGTAAAACCACTATACGCTTTCTATGATCCGTTATTTCATTCTGCTTTTATTGCTTTCATCTACTTTTATTGCCTGTAAAAAGGCAGAGAAAACTGAATCTCTTGTACCGCCAACCGTTACTCCTCCGGTTACTGAAGAACCTAAGGTGAGTGCTAAGGCTTTTAAAATTGATTCTATAAGATCGGCCGTGAATAAAAACGCCTGGTATGCAGTGGTGTCCGATAGTGTTTGGGCAGATAGCGCTGGCATCTCTTTTAAGGTGCAAACGGCTGAAGATTTTAGGGATGGCGCTTTGTCTTTTCCGGGGTTGGTTAATAACAACATATTTCCAGGAGCCTTACTTCAGGGGGACAGTATGGAGAACTTGCTTTATAAGCCATTTGTGTTCACTGTTTACAAGCAAAATCCGCTGGTTATTTACAGTACCTCACCTAGTTTTGATCCATTTATGACAACGCTCATACCTTCATTGGCGGGCTCAAATGACTTTATTAAAAATTCTTTAAAGGCTAACGGAAAACAAGTAGATGGTTTCACTTATAGCAATGGCACTGAATTCAGGAATTATAGTGAAATTTCGATCACAACCGGCAAGAATTGGGATTTTTCCCAGTTAGTAATAAAAAAAGCTAACGATAAGGGTAATATCAAAAAGAAAACTGGTTTTTTTGTTAATTATGAACTGTCATTGTTCAATATTGCGGTTGACTTTCCTGCCAGTGAGCATAGGATTTTTGAGGCTGGTGTTGATCCGGCGTTAATATCTGGTAATCCGGTGTATGTTAGTAATGTAACTTATGGTCGCAGCGCCATCATTGCCATTGAATCTGATGCTTCTTTCCAGCAAATAAAAGCATCTTTCCAGAACGTTCAAAACGGC
This sequence comes from Pedobacter sp. 05L430, assembly GCF_056397585.1. NCBI lineage: Bacteria > Pseudomonadati > Bacteroidota > Sphingobacteriia > Sphingobacteriales > Sphingobacteriaceae > Pedobacter > Pedobacter sp. 05L430. Next base: position 8,717 of record NZ_JBFTNT010000079.1, read on the forward strand.
CAGGGAAGTGTTGAAGATAAAAATTTATTTACTGAGGCTGTTGTTACGGTATACATGCGGGGTTTTAAAGCTGTGGATGTCAGTAACATTGAGGCCGCTAGGGGCTATGATCAGGTTCAGCTGTTCGTTAAGTCCCTAGCGGCCGGAGGAAGCTATTCAAATGCAGATTATGGTGTTCCTATTAATTTCTATGTGAGTAAAATAACCGACAACAGTGATTTGAAGTTTAAGTTCAATTATCGCTTAGATTTTGATGTGCACTGATCTGGTGTTATCTAGTACTTTTCATTGTTGTTGTTGTTGTTGTTGAATTTGCTGCATAAGCTCGAGATTCCGACGGTAGCTATTGCCTTGTGTAGGAATCACAGACACTGCGATTAAGTCATTCTCTTCGGCGAAAGGTTCTTGTGTATCTGATGTCCCGTTGTCGTAACCAATAATTACCTGAACGGTAAGCTTATGATTGGATGGACCTTTGTAAACACCTTTTACCGGAGAACAGTCCGTAAAACTTCTGCCTAGCGCCAATCTTACATATGTTTCGTTAGCAATGCAGTTATTTGTCGGGTCTAAACCCAGCCAGCCATAGTCGGGTATGTAAGCTTCTACCCAGGCATGGGTGGCACCTTCTCCGCGAATGCCGTTTTTATTGGGACAAATGTAGCCACTTACATATTTTGCCGGGATTTTAGCCATACGCAACATCTGGCAGAGAATATGTGCGAAGTCCTGACAGACACCTGATTTGATTTGCCAGATTTCATCTATCTGAGTTTGTACTGTTGTTACACCCTGTATGTATTTGAAATGTCCATATACATATTGACAATAGTCCATGGCTACCCGATAGGGCGTTAAATCCGACTGCAGGAATTGTTCTGTGATCTTTTTGAGTTCATCAAGTTCATTAAAAGCTTCCCATTTCAGGTAATCAATATAGGGAACCTGATACCGTAGTTTTTCAAGTTCCATCCACTGCATCTCACTGAACATGGTTTCTGATGGGAGTTCTTTAGCTATGGTGGCCACAGTAAGTTCTGAATAGATTTCTAGCTCTCTGTGTCGCTCGCTATAAGCAAAGAAGCCAATTTTATTGCCATAATAGTCAGTAAATACATCTACTTTCGGATTGCCCGAAATTTTAAGGGTGTGCTTAATTACGCTCTGGAATTGATCTTCAATAGGGTAGAGGATAATGTGGTTTACGCTTTCTCTTACCGGAGATTCGTAAGTGTATTTGGTGATGTGTTTGATTTTAAATTCCGGCATGGTGCTTAGTATATGTTGAAACAAGTTTGATTAAAGGCATTTCCTATGCCATAGAGTTCGGATTTTATTTCCGCGAGGTATAGGTGAAGGTCTCCTTTTTTTAAACCCTTTATAGAACTGTATTTTACTTTGCTTTGGAGCCTGCCAATAAGGAAAGCAAGATTTCCTGCGGTAATGTGCCCGTCGCCTTTTAATCTTTCAAAATATTTGAACAGTTGATTGATACAATAGATAACAGACCTCGGAAATTCATTGTTCAGTACAACCTGGTCAAGTACGTTTTCGGCTTCAAAACCCTGTCTATAGGTTTTTAGGTACAGTTCGTATCCGCCTATAGAAAACAAAAGGTGTTTCCAGTAGTTGGTGTTTGTCAGTAAGTCCGGGTTGTGGTCTACCGATCCAAATTTAATGTCCAATATATTTACCGATTGAATACTGCGCTCCAGGTATTTCCCGATGCGCATAAAGCTACTTCCTTCGTTCCTTGCCATGGTGATTTCTGTAATGCCATAAAATAGCATTCCTTGTTTAATCAGAATGTCTAATACGGATATCGGGTCGTCTTTTTTCAACATGGCGTTTAGTTTAGGGTCCTTTACTGTATGGTAATATTCATTTAGACACTGCCATACGTCTTTGGTAATGTGGTCTTGCACGCTTCTTGCATTTTCCCGTACTTGCGTGATGATGTTGAGGATAGAGTTGGGGTTCTCCTTGTCAATCACCATGTATTGTAGTACAGTACGACTGTTAAATTCCATGGCCTCCAGTCTTTCGTCATTCCGGTCGCAAAATAAGTGCATAACCGGACTCCATGAAAACTCTGAGATCGCATCTTGCGAGGAAGCGTAATTTATTTTAAGCATGCGTAGCATGCCATCTGTTCTTTCGATATAACGGCTCAGCCAGTATAGGCTTTCAGCAACCCTGCTTAACATAGTGATTCTGTGTTTAATCTTATTGTTGTTTATTTAGAAAGTACCCAGGTGTCTTTACTGCCGCCTCCCTGAGAGCTGTTTACAACCAGTGAGCCTTCTTTAAGTGCTACTCTTGTTAATCCTCCGGGAATAATGTCTATCCCATTAGGGCCGCAAAGTGCAAACGGACGAAAATCGACCCTTCTGGGTTGTAATTTACCTTGCATGTAACATGGTGAGGATGATAAGCTGATAGTAGGCTGTGCAATAAATTGTCGTGGATCTTTCAGTATTTCCAACTTGTATGCTTCAATTTCTTCTTCCGTTGAAGCGTGTCCCATTAACATGCCATAACCCCCGCTGCCATTGGTTTGCTTAACTACCATCCGGGAAATATTTTCGAATACGTAGGCCCGCTCACTTGCGTTTCCTAATTGGTAAGTTGGTACATTTTTAAGTAAGGGTTCTTCATTCAAGTAGTATTTTATCATGTCTGGCACATAGACGTATACAGCTTTGTCGTCGGCTACACCATTTCCTACCGCATTTACAATGGTTACATTTCCTTTTCTGTAAGCATTCATTAACCCGGCAACACCAAGTAGGCTGGTTGGATTAAAGGCTAGCGGATCAAGGTAGTCATCATCTACTCTCCGGTAAATCACATTCACTTGCTGCAGTCCTGCGGTAGTTTTCATATACACCTTATGGTCTTCGACAATTAAATCAGGTCCCTCCACCAGCTCAATTCCCATTAAACGGGCCAGTGTGGTATGTTCGAAATACGCTGAGTTGAAACTACCCGGACTTAACAAAACTATTGTAGGATCGGCAACGTCATGTGGTGCAAGTGAAAGCAGGTTGTTGTAGAGGACAGTAGGGTATTCAATCACACTTCTTACTTTGCATTGAGGTAAAAGATCGGGGAATAGACGTTTGGTAATTTCCCTGTTTTCCAGCATGTAGCTAACTCCCGAAGGAGTGCGGACATTATCTTCAAGGATATAATAAGTGCCGTCGTTGTCCCTGATTAGGTCAATCCCCGCAATGTGTATGTAGATGTCGTGAGGGACTTTCACGTTGACCATCTCTCGTAAAAAATGTGGACAAGAGTAAATTACATCGATCGGAACAATTCCGTCTTTGATGATAAACTGGTCGCTGTAAACATCTTTCAGAAAGAGGTTCAGCGCGGTAACTCGCTGCTTAATTCCTTTTTCTATAAAAGCCCATTCCTCAGCAGTAATAATTCTGGGGATGATATCGAAAGGGAAGATCTTTTCTACGCCTTCGCCGCTATTGTATACGGTAAAGGTGATGCCCTGGCTCATGAAAAGTGCTTTAGATAGTTCTTCTTTTTTGTTGRGCTCTTCGGTCGACTCAAGATCGAGGTAGTTCATAACAGTTTTGTACTCTTCTCTTACCGTTTCTGAGTCATTAAACATTTCATCCCAGGTGTTTTTGGGTAGATCGTATGATTTTGTGTAGCTTTTTGTTTCCATATTCGATCATTTTATGTTAAAATCTTCTGAAATATAGTTATATCTTTATTTAAATTGATTTTTAAATCAAATAAAATGTTATTTTACTTTATTTATTAAATTTTTTGTGTGTTGAAATTGATTTTTTTTATCTTTTTATGTTTCTTTTTGATTTAAAATTGATTTTAGTCTATTTTTTATTTTGTATTTTAAATATTTATGAAGTTAGAGGTTTCTGTTAGGGTAGTTTACGAGGTAATTTCGTCTTCAACATTGATTTTGAATGTACAGCCCGTTAAATCTGCAGGCCAGTTTCTTGTAGAAGAACATATGGAACTGAATCAGCAACTGAAAATGAGAGAGCTGTTTTCTATTTCCGGTGAAAAGAGATTCAAAATCATAGAAATTCCTGATGCAGGGAACTTAATGATTCATTATCGGGCATTAGTAGAAACAGAGGTCCGTGCGGTTGATGCAGAACATTTGGATGATATACCCATTGGCAACATGCCGGTTAGCGCTTTGTCGTATTTAAATCCCAGCAGGTACTGTCAATCCGACAAGTTATATAAGTTCGCATTTCACAAATTTGGGCATATCGATCATGCTTTTTATAAGGTTATGGCTATCCGTGATTGGATTTATACTAACGTAGAATACAGCGGAGGCTATACAAATGCCCAAACATCTTCATATGATACAATTACAGAGCAAATAGGGGTGTGTCGTGATTTTGCACATTTAGGTATTGCTTTGTGCAGGGCGTTAACCATCCCGGCAAGATATTACACCGGTTATGCATATCAATTGCAGCCTGCAGATTTCCATGCCTGTTTTGAGGCTTATATTGGTGGTTATTGGATTATCGTAGATGCAACCAAACTTGTTCCGTTAAATGGATTAGTTAAGATTGCTACCGGAGTTGATGCTACCGATACCGCATTTGCCAGTATATTCGGGAATTTGCAGTTTGTAAGTTTGGACGTTACCGCAAATTTAATTGATACTGAGTTTCGTTACATAGATCAGTATACTGCCGAACAAGGGTATACTTATATGTAATAGCGCTTTGATGAGGTCCTATTTCAATATGTTAAGAATTACGTAATTTAGAAGATATTGAATAATCCCTTCAAGATGAAAGTAATTTTATGCTTAATTGTAATTAGCATGGCTTTAAACGTGCAAGCTCAATCTTATCATTCAGATAAATTGGAAGTAGCAGCTGAGTTTGGTCAGTCACAGCCTATCGGTGTTAGCGTTTCCTCCACCAACAGAGTCTTCGTTTCATTTCCCAAAAGGGAACCCTACCAGTATGGATTAATTGAGATTGTAAATGGAAAGTATGTTGCCTATCCCGATGAGCGCTGGAATCGGAAAGAGGGAAAGGAAACAGAAACCTTTTTAAATGTTCAGGACATTTACATAGATACGAAAGACCAACTGTGGGTATTGGACCCTAAACCTGATGAGCATAAATTTAAATTGGTACAGATAGACCTTAAAAGTAATCAGGTGAAAAGAGTCTATCAGTTTGACGACCTCGCAAAAGATAAATCAACATTAAATGATGTTAGAGTCGATACAGATAAACAACTGGCTTATCTTTCAGATCCCGGCCAGGCTGCAATTGTGATATTAGATCTTAAAAGCGGTAAAACAAGGCTGGCACTTCAAAATAAGCCTCAAACATTAGCCGTTCCTGGATTTAGTTTGTCTTACGGGGGGAAGATAATGGCAGACAAAAATGGCAATATCTTTAAATCTAATGTAAATGGGATAGCAATAACCAAGGACAATAAGTTCTTTTATTTCAGACCAATCAACAGCATGCATCTTTATCGTGTAGAAACAAAACATCTTGCAGATGCAAAATTAACAGCTGATGAATTGGCTAAATATGTTCAGGATTTAGGCGAAACAGGAGTTTGCCATGGTATGGAAGCCGATATAGCTGGCAACATATATCTCACCTCTTCTACAGATTATAGCATAAAATATTTTACCACAAATGGTGAACTTATCACACTGGTACAGGATAGCAGGTTAATATGGCCAGATTCTTTAGGAATTGGCAGCGACGGGTATTTATATTTCTCTTGTGCTCAGATGAACCGTTTGCCCCAATGGAATGATGGTATGAATAAGACAAGCTATCCTTATCGCATTTATCGGGTCAAACTTCCAAAATAACCTAAGCTATTGTAAGCAATAAATTACAAACAATCCTATCCTGTTTTAGTCTGATGATTTTTCAACAAAATATAATATCATATGTTTGTAACATAACTTTTAATCGAATCTAAAAAAGAAAACGGAATGTATTTACAGCGATTTTTTTATCTGTTTCTTATCATTTTGATGATCAGTAGTTGTGGGATCAGCAAAAAAGCGAAACATCAGGAAACCTCATTTGATAATGACATCAAGCAGATTAAGCACGTGGTGGTTATCTATATGGAAAACCATAGTTTCGATAATCTTTACGGGGAATTCAAAGGAGCAAATGGTATTGAAAATGCCAAAAGAGGAAATTTTGTACAGGTAGACAAAGATGGAAAACCTTATAAGTACCTTCCTGAGATTCCGAGAAACAACTCTTTCCCGACCAACCTGCCAAATGAGCTTTTTAATATAGACCAATACGTTCCGTCTGACAAGACAACGCCTGATGTTACTCACCGTTTTTTTCACAATCAGTTGCAAATTAACGGAGGAAAGATGGATAAGTTTGCGGTATATAATGACTCCAAAGGACTAGCGATGGGTTATTATAACACGGAAAAATTACCTCTTTATCCGATGGCTCAAAAATACACACTGTGTGATAATTTTTTTCAGAGTGTTTATGGCGGCTCTTATTTTAACCACGTTTATATGATTTCTGCGGCTGTGCCGGTTTGGCCGGATGCCCCTAAATCAATGATCGCAAAAGTTGATGCTGATGGTAAAATGATAGACGATGGCATAGTTACTCCAGATGGGTATGTTGTAAATCATGTTCTTTCACGAAACAGGCCTTACCCTCCTAAATCGGATACTTCCAAATTATTGCCATCTCAGACGATGCCGACTATTGGCGACAAACTGAGCGAAAAAAATATATCATGGGCGTGGTATTCTGAGGGCTGGGACGATGCAGTGGCAGGAAAGAAGAATAATTTTGCCTATAATCATGAACCATTCCTATATTTTGCCCAATATGAAGAGGGGACAGAAGGCCGAAAACACATGAAGGACCAAAAYGATTTCATTAAAGCAGCGAAAGAAGGTGCCCTTCCCAGCGTTTCCTTTGTGAAACCAGGCGGAGGAAATGATGAACACCCGGGTGGTTCTGCTGTATATTCTTCAGAACAACTGGCAGTAAACCTGATCAATGCAGTATTGGAGGGGCCTAATGCAAAAGATGCATTGGTTATTCTGACCTATGACGAGTTTGGTGGCTTTTTTGATCATGTAACCCCACCAATTATAGACAGATGGGGCCCTGGTAGTCGTATCCCCGCAATTATTATAGGGCCATTTGCCAAAAAGGGTATTGTAGATCACACACAATATGAAACCGTAAGCATTCTTTCTTTTATAGAGCATAGATGGGGAATAGAACCATTGGCTGAAAGAGATAAAAATGCGAACCCGTTCCGGAATGCGTTGGTATTTAAATAAGTTACTGTTAATCAGGAGGAGGAGGGATAATCAAGATTACTGTTCAAAAAGTTTGAATGGGCGGCAGAGTATTTTACTGCCGACCTAACTAAGAGGTTAAATGGTCCTCCTGTACAAGAGATCGAAAATGCAGATTTACTAGATCCTTCTTTAGCCCGTGCTGTTGATCCAATGGGACTCCAGGTGATAGAACAGTTTATCTATCCGAAGTACGATTCAGCCGGCAAAAAAGTGCTGATTAGCGAAGTCAGACATTTAATAACAAATACGGACTATCTGATTTCTTATTTTACTGATCATCAGTTTGCGGATTGGCGAATATTGGATGCAGCCAAGTTAGAGGTATTCAGGATAATCGTTTTGGGAATTACCGGATTTGACAATTCTCTTTCTTTGAACAGTATGAAAGAATCGTCCGAATCCCTAAAAAGTCTGCGGGATATCCTTTATTTATATATCAGCAAAAAGGAAAAAACGACTTTATTGCAGGATCTGAATGGCTCAATAGCATATCTTAATCATAACCCTGATTTTGATTCCTTCGACAGAGCTACATTTATTACAAGCTTTGGGAACGAGATCAGCGCCGGGATAGCACAGTTGGAGCAGAATTTACCGGGCGATAAAATTAAATATAACCGGATGCTTAGGCAGGAGGTAAGGACATTATTTGATTCGGATGCGTTTAATGTAGATGCATTTTCACCAGGCCCTGAATATCGCATAACAGGTGCTAAAGTGGGGTTAGGGAAAAGACTTTTTTATGATCCATTGTTATCCGGCACCGGCACAAGAAGCTGTGCCTCATGTCACAACCCTGATTTAGCATTTACGGACGGAATGGCTAAGCATACAGATGTTCATGTTCCTTCAAAACTGCTGACAAGGAATGTACCCACGTTATTCAACGCGGCTTTACAATCAAATTATTTCTATGATATGAGGGCGCTAACGTTGGAGGATCAGGTGCATGATGTAATTAGTAGTAAACAGGAGATGGATGGCTCAATGGATGCGATCTTAAAATATGTTTCTGCAGATAAATCATATCATTCGTTATTCGTAACGGCTTTTTCTGAAAAGACCGGAAAAGGAATCAGTTCAGACCAAGTGACAAATGCCCTTGCCTGCTATATTCGCAGCTTAACAAAACTAAATAGCCGGTTTGATAAATATATGCTTGGTAATAGAGATGCTCTGTCAAAGCAGGAATTGAAAGGTTTTAATTTATTTATGGGAAAAGCGAAATGTGCCACCTGTCATTTCGTTCCTTTATTTAATGGAGTTACTCCTCCAAAGTATGTAGAAAGCGAAACGGAAGTGCTGGGCGTTCCCGTATCCCTTGCGGATTCTACGCTCGACTCGGATTTGGGTTATTATAACGTGATCGGTGTTGATTCCTATAAGAATGCTTTTAAGGTTCCTACTATTCGGAATATCAATAAAACTGCGCCTTATATGCATAATGGAGTATATAAGACTTTAGATCAGGTAATGGAATTTTATAATAATGGGGGAGGCGCAGGCTTAGGAATAAATCTTTCTAATCAAACGCTTTCCGAAGAAAATCTTCATCTCACTGAAAAAGAAAAAGAGGATATCATTGCCTTTATGGGGAGTCTGGAAAGTAAGTAAGATCGCTTTTGGCTGTCTAAAATAGTCCATCGTATTTGCAAAATACTCTATTGTGTTTCGTGCTATTAATTAATAGTTTAGTTGATTGTTTTAATCGTTTTTATGATAAGAAAAATTCAACTCTTGTTTTTTATTGCACTAATATGCTCAACACGGGTGTTTGCCGCGGAGGAAAGAATAAATAGTATTGCTGTTCAAAGGTTTAAAGAAAGCCCGGTAATCACTAACCAGTTTCTAACAGTAAATTATAATGCTGTTGAAAAGAATCTGGCGGTTGTATTTAAGGCAGGTAATAAAACTTTTTTGAAAAATATTATTCCAAAGAATGCCAATGGTATCATTAAAAAGAAGGAGCTTCTTAGCCCCGTTTTTGGTAAGGGTAGTGCATTGATTTTTTCGACTACCGATGGAGGTACTATATCGTTTACGCTTTACCCTTTACAACCATTTTTATTTGTAGAGCAAACTGTTAAAAATTCTGGAAAGGATGTTGTTGATATTCAGAAGCTCAATCCGGTTTCTTTTTCAGTTGATCTTAATAAGCCGGCGTCACGGTTAAAAACCTTAGGAACCGGAGGACTGCTTGCTCCAGATCAGAACCCGGGTAGCTATGTGTTTCTTACCACTGTTGATCCCGTTACGCGTAATGGAGTGGTGGCAGGTTGGCTTACAAATGAAAAGGGGAGTGGTGTTTTGTTTTCTGGAATTAATAATGGTTTGGTAGAAATAAAATCACAAATTGATTACGGGCGTTTTCTTTTACCTGTTGGAACAACTGAAGCTACGGAAACTTTGCTTATTGGTTATTTTGATGATGCGCGTTTAGGTGAAGAACGTTTTGCTGATGCAATTGCAAAGCAACAAAATATTAAACTGAAACCCAGAACTGCCGTTTATTGCACCTGGTATTCAGAAAAAAACGGAGGAGCGGGCACCGAACAATCAACTATTGAACTTGCAAAGTTTGTTAAAGAAAAGTTAAGGCCTTTTGGACTTGGAGCGATTCAAATTGATGATCAGTGGCAGGCAGGCGGACAATATAATGGACCTCATCGCGGCTTTGATCGTGTTGATCCAAAAGGTGGTTATCCAAACGGAATGTCGACAGTTGCTGCAACTGTAAAAAAAGAGGGTCTGATGGCAGGAATTTGGTGGATGCCTTTTGCACGAAATCATCAGGATATTGAGTATCGGGACAAACAACATTGGTTTGCACACAGGAAAAATGGGAAGCCTTACGAAACAACATGGGGTGGGACTTCTCTAGATCTTACTAATCCAGAAGTCCAGAGTCATATTTCTTACGTTGCAAAAAAAATGCAGGGATGGGGATATAATTATTTCAAAATGGATGGACTTTGGACGGGCACAGTTACTGAGCAGGTTTACATCAATGATGGTTATAAAAATGACAGTATAGGAAATAATAAACCGCTATTTAATCCAATGAAAACACAGATCGAAGCATACCGTGATGGCTTAAGATTATTGCGGCACGCAGTTGGAAATGAAGTGTTTCTTTCCGGATGTTGTGCTAGTCAGAATATGAGATCGTTTGGCGCTTCAATGGGATTGGTAAATTCAATGCGCATTGGCCCGGATTTTAATCATGATGGAGAGAGCATTCGTACTGGGGTAATACGTGCATCCAGATTATATTTTTTAAACGGAAGAGTTTGGTGGAATGACCCGGATCCGTCTATGTTAAGAGAAAAAGGTAAATCAGCAGCAGATCCTGCAGCTGATGGTATAGGAAGTTTAACCAGAGCACGGTTATTGCCATCCTATGTTGCTGTCTCAAAGCAATTTTTCTTAAGTAGCGACTGGCTTCCGGATTTGCCAAATGACAGAATTGAAATCATGAAACGCTGCATGGCCTCACATAACGGGGTTGCCAGACCCGTTGATGCTTTTGATAAATCTCTTCCTTCAATTTGGATTGCCACTGATCAGAAAGCCGGTGTTAAGCGAAATGTAATTGGTTTATTCAATTGGGCTACTTCTACTCAAACTATAAGCAGTTCAATAAAATGGGCCGGCCTGGCCGAAAAGACTGCTTATCATGCGTTTGATTTTTGGGAGAATAAACCATTACCTGATATTTCAGGTTCATTTGCAATGAGCCTTCCCGCTGAATCGTGCAGGATAATAGCGGTACGTGCAAAATMAAATCATCCGGTAGTGGTTTCAACCTCTCAGCATGTAACACAAGGCATCATTGATTTGATGGAAGAAGAATGGAAAAGCGGAACGCTCTCAGGCACGAGTAAATTGATTGCAGGTGATGATTATGAACTTAGAATTGCAGGACTAAATGATGGCGGAAAATGGAAGACAGATCGCGCCTCCCTAATTGCAAATAAAGATGAAACTACCATTCATGTGTTGCCAAAGCAAGAAAATGGATGGTTAAGGGTACTTATTAAATCAAATAAGAGTGGCTTGGTGAAATGGAGAATTAGGTTTAGTAAACAAGCAGTTAATATCAGAAATAAAAATAATGAAAGTCGTAAAGCTTAGTTTTTTCTTAATCGTATGTTCCTTAAATGGGGGGGCACAAAGTAGATCGCCTTTAAATGAGGAAAAAAGGTTTTTAAAAAATATCTGGACAAAACCCCCAACGCATATTCCAAATGATGTTTCAGTTGATGCTCCATTAATGGGGAATGGTGATGTGACCATGAGTGTAGGGTTTAAAGAAGACCGGTTGCGGTATTATCTTTCAAAGAATGACTTTTGGCGGTTGCGTTCAAAAGCCGATGGTTTATCGGGTCCAAGAGTGATTGGTTTTGTAGATGTGAGCGTTAATGGTTTTAATGGTGGCGAGTTTTCTGCGGAACAGTCACTTGAGAATGGTGTCACTTCTTGTGTGCTGCACAAGGACAGGCAAAACGTAACTGCAAGATCATGGGTGTCGGCGACAGAAAACCTGATTTTTATTGAACTGACTGCGGTAGGAAAAGCAACAAAAGTTTCTATTCGTTTAACCGCTCCTGAACATCAACATGCCAGGTTAAAAAGCGGTAAAGCAAATAATGTTTATTGGCTTACACGTTCTTTCGTGGATAGTGTAGATATTTCAACAGAAGTAGCAGTTGCTTTAAAAACCTTTAATCATAAAGACAGTACCGTTTTATTACAGCCGGGGAAGAAAATAGTTATTGGACTTTCTATTGAAAGTAAGTTTAAAAACACGAAACCCTTGGATGATGCATTTAACCAAATAAGTAAGCTTGATGAGAGGTCGATTGCAACAGTAATGAATAAACATAATAATTGGTGGAAACGCTATTGGAGCAAATCAAATATAGCTGTTGAAGATCCGGTATTAATGAAAGCCTACTATCAGGGATTATATACGATGGCTGCTTGCAGTCGTGATCCAAAGTTCCCTCCGGGAATATTTGGTTGGACTACTACAGATAACCCGGCTTGGAATGGTGATTATCATTTGAATTATAATTTCCAGGCTCCTTTTTATGCTTTATATGCAGCTAATCGCTTGGAACAGGGAGAACCCCACGATGCTCCGCTTCTTGATTTTATACCAAGAGGCGAATGGTATGCACATCAGATAACACACACAAGAGGTATTCTTTATCCTGTAGGAATTGGCCCTTTAGGAATTGAGGTTACCCGTAACTTTCCAACCTATGAAAAAGAAGCGGGGGGACTATTTTTTGGACAACGTTCTAATGCTGCATACGGATTGCTCAATATGGCACAACAGTGGCGCTGCACTTACAATGAAAAGTATGGTAAAAAGATATATCCTTATGCGCTGGCTGTGGTTAATTTCTGGGAAGATTACCTAAAATTTGAGAATGGCAGATTTGTTATTTATGGTGATGCAATTCATGAAGGTTCTGGGAATGATAAAAACCCAATTTTATCACTTGGATTGATTCGAAATGCTTTTGATCTCATCCTTGATTTGAGTTCTACCTTGAAAATGGATGAGAACAGACAGGAAAAATGGAAAGATATTCTCGATAAGCTTAGTGATTTTCCGATTCAAACGCGAAATAACAAGGATGTATTTCGGTACACGGAAAAGGGTGTTGATTGGTGGCCGGATAATGGATTGGGAATACAACATATTTATCCTTCTAATTCGATTAATTTGGACAGTAGGCCTGAATTATTGATCCGTTCTCGCAATACTATTGACGAAATGAAACGCTGGAAGGATAATAATACCAGTAGTAGTTTTTTTATGGCGGCAATCAGGGTGGGGTATGATCCATCTATTGTCTTAAATGAATTACATGAATATGCTTTGCGCACTTATCCCAACGGTTTCCAGCTAAATAATCCTCATGGGATAGAAAATAGTTGTACAGTAGCTAATGCCCTTAATGAAATGCTCTGCATGAGCGCAGGGAATGTAATCCGCTTATTCAATGGCTTATCAAAAAAACAGAATGCGAGCTTTGAAAATATCAGAGCATGGGGTGCATTTCTGGTTTCCGCCAGATTGAAAAATGAGGTAGTTACTGATGTTCAAATAGTAAGTGAGAAAGGAAGGCTTTGTACGATGGTAAATCCATGGCCTGATAAGAAGGTACTTTTGATCAGAAACGGGAAAAAGTCAGATATCCTTAATGGGACTCGGATTTCCTTTAAAACAGTTCCAAATGAGATTGTTAAATTGCAGGCTCTATAAATATTGTTCTCTTGAAAAGACGTATAAGTCAAATCACTAAGCAAAAAAAGCATCAATATTGATCAATATAATACAATTTTTGTAGTTTCTAAAATGTTTAATTTTAGAAACTAACTTGTTGATCTACAGAATTATTTTGAGTGTTTTTTAGGGTAGCCATATGATTGGTGGTACAAGTACAACCAAATAGAATCAGGAAAAGATTCACGTCATATGTCATGCCAATATCACTTAATATTTTGATTAAATGATTGAATATTCATACAATAAAAAAATGTTATTTGATGAACTTAATACTATGCAATAATGTTTACAAGACATAAGGAAGAGGATACTGAAATATTTCCGGAGGTGCTTTTTAAGAAATTTTATCCCAGGCTTTGTGATTTTGCTTGTTATTTAGTAAAGGATCAGGACGCAGCTGAAGATATTGTTCAGGATGCATTTATTGTGTTTTTAGAGCAAAAGGAGCATATTTCATCGAATTCTAATGCCGTAAAATCATTTTTATATTCATCAGTCAGGAATGCATGCTTAAATAAGCTCCGTCATCACAAAGTTGTAGATACCTACAATAAAAAATTCCCATTTGAGGTGTTTGACGATCCTAAAATATTAGATGGGATTGTTCATGCCGAGATCATGGCCGAAATACATCAGGCAATTAATATGTTGCCCGCAGATTGTGCTATGGTACTTAGATATGGATATCTGGAGGGATTGCAAAACCGTAAAATTGCAGAACAGTTGAATATAAGTATAGATTCCGTTAAATATCAGAAGCAGAAAGCGCTTAGCTTAATGAGAGTACTGCTCGGTGATGCTGTTTACTTGCTGTTTGTCAGTCTTTTATTGCATAAATAATTTTTCTAAAAAAAATCACCCATTTTTCAATTTCAGGTTTCTTTATAGATATAGAGATGAAACCAGTTATGAAAAACCAGCCTTACGAATTTGCCCTGCTAATTTCACGATATTTATGTAATGAGCTTTCAAAAGAAGAAGAAGCTCATCTTATGCAGATACTTGAAAAAGATGAGCATAAACGTAAAATTCTGGAATACTATAAGCAAACGGCTCCTGCTCAGGAAAGACTTGATTATATGAATAGTCTGGACGTTGATGCAGCATGGAATAAGGTTCGTCAGCGCCATGATGRTAATTTAGGTAAAAGCAGCAATTACAGTTTTCTAAAATATGTGGCCATACTTGCTATAACGGTAAGTGCTGTGGCATTGTGGTTGGCTTATGGTACAAAGGACAATAAGTTGGTCACATCACTTGCTGCCGATAAACAGATACTGGATGTGTTACCAGGTGGCAATGTTGCAGTGTTGGTTTTATCTGATGGAAAAAGAGTAAGCCTGGATAGTGGAGCGGTAGCACTGCGGGAAAAGGATGGTACCCAGGTATCAGGTAATCAGGGAGGCTTGGCTTATTCGAATGATATTGCATCTGAACAAGAGGAAGTATTGTACAATACACTAATTGTTCCTCGCGGTGGTACATACAACATACAATTGCCCGATGGTACTAATGTTTGGCTTAATGCGATGTCAGAATTGCGTTTTCCAGTAAAATTCGGCACAAAGGAAAGAAAGGTTGAACTTATTGGAGAGGCCTACTTCGAGGTTGCAAAAAATAAGGATGTCCCTTTTAAGGTAATTACAGCTCATCAAGAGATTGAAGTAAAAGGTACTCATTTTAATGTGAATTGCTATGCTGATGAAAACTTTGTCCGTACAACTTTATTGGAAGGCTCAGTTAAAATATCAGATCCGGCAGCTCCTGCCAGGTCCTGGTTGTTAAGTCCCGGAGAGCAGGCCCAAACCAACAAGAAAACTGGAAAGACTGCTCTAGAAAAGGTAAATATGAAAGAAGTCTTTGCTTGGAAAAATGGCTATTTCTTTTTTAATGATGAGAAGTTGGAAAGTATTATGGCCAAAATCGCAAGATGGTATGATATCGAGGTAGTTTATAAAGGTCAACTGGAGGAGCAATCATTTTTGGGACAGATAGAAAGATCAAAAAAAATATCATCCATATTAAATGTCTTAGAATTAAGTGGGAATGTTCACTTTAAAATTTCAGGAAGGAGGGTCGTCGTTATGCCATAATAGTACTCAGGAATACGGTGATCAAAAAAAGTCAGAGATGCTTCGAACCATCCCTGACCATATGTTTAGATCTACCCATTTAAAATTGTTACTACACAACCAAACCAGTTTAAACCCAAACAAACAAATGTATGAAAATTTACGATCTGTTCAGAGCTAAGCTTTGGGCTTTCAGTACTATGCAATTATTCCGCATAATGAGATTAACAGTCATCATAATTACTGCTTGTTTTTTGCAAATAAGCGCTGCGTCAAAAGCGCAGGTGATATCATTAAATGAAAAAAATGCTTCTTTGGAGACCATTATCAATAAGATAATAGACCAAACAAATTATTCTTTTATAGGAGACACTAAGTTAATCAGGCTGGCAAAGCCTATTGATATTAATGTTCAGAATGTTTCCATAGAAAAAGTACTCAGTCTTTGCTTTACTAATCAGCCTATGGATTATTCTATCACAGATAAGACAGTAGTGATTAGAAAAAAGGAGAAACAATCTATAGTGGATATTAAAATAACCGGTGTAGTCACAGACTCAACCGGAACCACATTGCCTGGTGTTAGTGTGGTTGTTAAAGGAACCGCTAAAGGGGCTGGTATCGGAGCGGTTACCAATACTGATGGGAAATATGTGCTTAATGTTCCTGATGGAGCTAAAGTGCTTATTTTCTCATCTGTGGGGATGAAATCTCAAGAAGTGGAGATTAACGGCCGTACAATTATTAATGTAACCTTGAAATCGGCTGATGCTCAGCTTGATGATGTAGTTGTTGTGGCCTTTGGAAAGCAAAAGAAAACTGAAGTAGTAGGATCAATGACTACAATAA
>NZ_JBFTNT010000080.1:0-19748 GCF_056397585.1 Pedobacter sp. 05L430
CTATTATGGGTGGTGCTAAGGTTTCAGACAAGATCTTATTAATTGAAAGTTTGCTTGAAAAAGTAGACAACCTGATTATAGGTGGTGGTATGGCTTATACTTTTGCTAAAGCACAAGGTGGTGAAATTGGTACCTCATTGTTGGAAGCAGATAGAATGGCGCTTTGCCTTGAGTTGTTAGATAAAGCTAAGGCCAGAGGTGTAAACCTTGTTTTACCTGTAGATACTGTTATTGCTGATAAGTTTGACAATGATGCCGAAAAAGGTACAGTTGATTCTGGACAAATTCCTGCTGACTGGATGGGATTAGATATTGGCCCGAAAACGGCTGAATTGTTCTCGAACATCATTAAAGACTCTAAAACATTATTGTGGAATGGCCCGATGGGTGTTTTTGAAATGGCTAATTTTGAGGTAGGTACACGCGCAATTGCTGATGCAGTTGTTGCAGCTACCAAAGAAAACGGCGCTTTCTCTTTAATTGGCGGTGGTGATTCGGCTGCTGCAATTGCGAAGTTTAATTTAGAAGATGAAGTAAGTTATGTATCGACCGGTGGTGGAGCATTGCTTGAATATATGGAAGGTAAAGAATTACCAGGTGTTAAGGCTATAAATGACTAGTATACCTGACTAATTTTAAGGACAGGCGTTTCGTTTTTGCGAAACGCCTGTTTTGTTTACCACTTCCTCCCACCATGATTTATGGCCTTTTTATGCTAAATATGGGGGAAAGTGGTAGAGAAATAATATGTGGAAAACTTTTTGTGGTAGAATGTGGTAAAAAGTGGTAGAAGTACCTATTTTTACACTACATAAAAAGTGCACATATTATAATGGTTCAGTTATTAGGAGAATTTGATTGTAAATTAGACGCGAAAGGCCGCTTGATGGTCCCTTCGAGCCTGAAAAAACAATTGCCTAATGTTGAGCAAGAGGGACTTGTGGTTAACCGGGGTTTTGAAAAACATCTGGTAATCTATCCTAAAAAAGTATGGGAAAAGATAGTGGAGGACTTGAGTAAGCTGAATCCGTACGAACAAAAAAACAGAGAATTTATAAGATTATTTACCCGCGGTGCTACAGAATTGACGCTGGACGCAACCGGCAGGGTTAATTTGCCTAACTCTTTAATGGAATCGGTAGGTATTGAAATTAATACTGAACTGGTACTGGCTTGTCAGTTTGATAAGATTGAGGTTTGGTCTAAAAAATCATACGAAGCATTATTTGATAAAGATCCTGCCGACTTTGCGCTGCTTGCTGCCGAAGTAATGGGGGATAAGAACAGGAGGGAAAATGGAGAATAATTACCATGTTCCGGTTTTGTTGAAAGAGTGCATCGATGGTTTAAATATTAAACCAGATGGCGTGTATGTTGATGTGACATTTGGCGGTGGCGGACATTCGAGAGAAATCCTTAAACATCTCGGTAAAGATGGCGTGTTGATCGCTTTTGATCAGGATCCGGATGCACAAAGAAATAAGATTGATGATCCGCGCTTTCATTTTGTTGATCAGAATTTCGCATTCCTTAAAAATAACCTTCGCTTATTAGGCTTTAAAGCTGTTGATGGCATTCTGGCTGATCTTGGTGTTTCTTCTCATCAGTTTAATGAACCGGATAGAGGCTTCTCGACCAGGTTTGAATCTACATTAGATATGCGGATGGACAAACAGGGTAAACTGACTGCTGCGGAGGTGTTGAATACTTATACTGAAGAAAAGCTGCACAGGATATTTGGTATTTATGGTGAGGTGAAAAATGCAAAGTCGCTGGCTAAGGCTGTAGTGACCGGTCGAATAGAACGCCCCATAGAAACACTGGCTGATTTTAAAAAGGCAGTTGCGGCACACATTCCAAAGGGAAAAGAAAATAAATATATGGCGCAGGTTTTTCAGGCCCTGCGCATCGAGGTGAATGCCGAGATAGAAGTGCTGGAGAATTTTCTGGCACAGACTGCTGATGTGCTAAAGAGTGGTGGACGTCTGGTGGTGATGTCTTACCATTCTTTGGAAGACAGGCCGGTAAAAAATTACCTGGCCAAAGGAAAGTTTAAAGGCGAGGTTGATAAAGACTTTTTTGGTAACGAACAAAAGCCTTTTAAAGTAATAACAAGGAAAGCTGTGATGGCTGATGAAGCTGAGCTGGAACGCAATAGCAGGTCCAGGAGTGCGAAATTAAGGATTGGAGAGAAGTTATGAATAACAGGTTTAGGGAACATATAGACGAAGAGCCTGAAGAAGAAGAGGAATTGGATATCAGGATTAAGAAGAAAGAGCCTGTATCTGAAAATCAGTTCTTTAAAAAGTTATTTACTGAGGGTGTAGTGAGTAAGGAAGCTGCAACAGAGATGTTGCCGTTTTTGATATTTCTGTCGGTTTTAGGAATGCTGTATATCGCGAATAGCCATATGGCCATCAAAAACATCAGAAATATTGATCAGTTAAGTAAAGAGGTAAAAGAAATGAGCTGGGAATACAAATCGCTTAAAGCTGATTTGATGTTCAAAAGTAAACTAACAGAGGTTGCTAAAAAGGTGGATACGCTTGGAATTAAGGAATTAACAGAGCCGCCTAAAAAAATTGTAATAAGCAGTAATGAATATTAGAGCTAACATATTATTACGTGTTTATCTGTCTTTCGGACTGATTGTACTGTTTGCCGTGGCAGTACTGATCAGACTATGCGATGTACAGTTTGTGGAGGGACATAAATGGCGTGCCATGGCCGATAGTCTCTCTACAAAGTATATCAATGTAGAAGCCGCGCGTGGAAATATCTACTCAAACGATGGAAGTTTGCTTGCAACTTCTATTCCTGAGTATGAGCTCCGTATGGATATGTATGCCGGTGGTATTGCTGATAGTGAGGTGTTTGATGGTAAGGTGGATTCGCTGGCTTTAAGGTTATCGCAATTCTTTAAAGATAAAACGCCTAAAGAGTACTCGAGGTATTTACGCTCTGCCAGACGTGATAGTGCTCGTTATTTATTGATTAAGCGTAAAGTTGGATACCAGGAATTGAAAACCATAAGAACATTTCCTTTATATAATGTAGGGAAGTATACTGGTGGTTTAATTGCTGTTCAGCAAAATAAAAGAATTAAGCCGTTTAAATACCTGGCCGCAAGAACTATTGGTTATAAAAATGAAAATGTAAGCAATGGGGTTGGTTTAGAAGGTGCTTATGGTGAGTATATTAATGGTGAAAGCGGAAAAAGACTGGTTCAGAGAATATCAGGTGGGGTTTGGATGCCTGTTAATGATGAAGCTGAGGTAGCACCTAAAGAGGGTGCCGATATTATTTCGACCATTGACATTAACATGCAGGATCTGGCGCAAAGCGCGTTGGAAAAACAGTTGAAAATAAGCGATGCTGATCACGGAACGGTGATATTAATGGAGGTTACTACTGGCGAGGTAAGGGCGGTTGCCAATTACACAAGGGTTAAAGAAGGGGTTTACGAAGAGAAGTTTAACTATGCCATTGGTGGCAGTCAGGATCCTGGATCGACCTTTAAACTGGCTTCGTACATGGCGCTACTGGAAGATAATAAAGTAGATACCAATACCATGGTAGCGACAGGAGATGGGTATTACAGGATTCCGGGACATACCATTAAGGATTCGCATGGTGGTATTGGAACGGTTACGGTAATGAAGGCCTTTGAGCAATCGGCAAATACAGCTGTGGCTAAATTGGTGAATGCGGCTTATCAGGATAATCCATCGCAATTTACAGATCACCTGTATGATATTCATATGAATGAAAGACTTGGATTGCAGATACCGGGAGAAACTAAACCCGTGATAAAAAATCCTTCGTTTAAAAGCTGGAATAAAAACATGACCCTGCCTCAAATGGCTTATGGCTATGAAATGCAGATTACGCCTTTGCAAATGCTAACTTTTTATAATGCCATTGCTAATGATGGTAAGTATATAGCGCCAATTTTTGTTAAGGAAATCCGCAGACTGGGAAATCCGATTGAGCAGTTCAGAGCAAGGGTGATCTCGGAACGGGTTTGCTCTGAGAAAACGGTTAAAAAATTACAGGCAATGCTCGAATCGGTAGTTACTAAAGGTACCGGTAAGCAAATGGGATCGCCATTGTACAGGGTAGCCGGTAAAACAGGTACCGCTCAGGTAGCTGATGGTAATAAAGGTTATAAAGCTAAGAAAAGCTATCAGGCTTCTTTTTGCGGTTATTTCCCTGCTGATAAACCTAAATACTCCATTATGGTGGCCATTAACGGCCCTAAAAATGGATACTATGGTGCGGCAGTTGCCGGGCCGGTATTTAAAGAGATTGCTGATCGCATTTATGCCAGCGATATGGAAATGTACAACGATATTCCAAATCACCTGGTAGGTAATACCAAGGCTCCCGAAGCGAAGGTGGGCGAGAGTAAAGCGGTTAAAAAGATTTACAAAGCCCTGGGTATTAAAGCGCTTTATGCAGATAGGTCTGTAAGTGGTATTGATACCAATAACGGCGTTCCTTACGAAGAGCATGCTGCCGTAAAAGGGGTGATGCCTGATGTAAAGGGGATGGGTTTAAAAGATGCTTTATACCTGTTGGGTAATGCAGGTTTAAAAACCAGGGTAAAAGGTGGTGGTAAGGTTATAGCGCAGTCTATTCCTGCCGGAAATAGAATAGGAAGAGGATTATTAGTTCAACTTGAATTACAATAGGATGCAGTTGCAGGAAGTTTTATATGGAGTAGCAATAACAAACCTGGTTGGATCAACCAACAGGGAGGTTAGCGCTTTGGTGTTTGATTCGCGTCAGGTTGTTAAGGATGTTGTGTTTTTTGCTGTTAAAGGTACTTTGTCTGACGGGCATGCTTTTATTCAGGCTACCATTGAAGCTGGTGCAAGTGTTATAGTTTGTGAAACGATACCTGAGGTTAAAAATGAGCTGGTAACCTATGTAGAGGTCGAAAACAGTGCTGCTGCGCTGGGCATTATGGCTTCTAATTTTTACGGCAACCCTTCTTCTAAACTGCAGTTAATTGGTATTACCGGTACTAATGGTAAAACTACCATTGCTACATTGTTATTTAAATTATTCAGAGAACTTGGTTATAAGGTTGGTTTGATCTCGACAGTGGAGAACCATATTAACGACGAGGTGATTCCTGCTACGCATACTACACCAAATCCGCTGGCTTTAAATAGCTTATTACAGGATATGGTAGCGGCCGATTGCAGCTATTGCTTTATGGAAGTAAGCTCGCATGCGGTGGTGCAACATAGAATTGAGGGCTTAAGCTTTTCGGGAGGAGTGTTTTCTAACATTACCCACGACCATTTAGATTTTCACTTAACCTTTGATAATTACATTAAAGCTAAAAAAGCATTTTTTGATGTGTTGCCAAAATCGGCTTTTGCATTGACTAATCTTGATGACAAAAACGGAATGGTGATGCTTCAGAACACTAAGGCATCGAAAAAAACCTATGCGCTCAAACAGCTTGCTGATTTTAAAGCAAAGGTGATTGAGAACAGCTTTAGCGGTTTGCATCTTGATATTGACGGGGCTGATGTGTTCTTTAAACTGGTGGGTTCTTTTAACGCATATAATTTGCTTGCGGTATATGGCACGGCAATGTTGTTGGAGCAGGATCAGCTTTCTGTACTGACTGTATTGAGCAGGTTAACAGGCGCTGAAGGCAGGTTTGAATACATCACTTCTACCCAGAACATAATTGGGATAATAGATTACGCACATACTCCTGATGCAGTACAAAATGTATTGAGCACCATACAGGATATAAGAAAAGGCACCGAACAGGTAATTACGATAATTGGCTGTGGTGGCGATAGGGACAAAACTAAACGACCTATTATGGCACAGGTAGCCTGTGATTGGAGTGATAAGGTGATTTTAACTTCGGATAATCCGAGAACGGAAAACCCGCAAACGATAGTGGAGGATATGGAAAAAGGTGTTTCGCCAACAAATAAAAGAAAAACATTAAGCATAGTGGACAGGAAAGAGGCAATTAAAACTGCCTGTCATTTGGCCAAACCTGGTGATATTATTTTATTGGCAGGCAAAGGGCATGAGAAGTATCAGGAAATAAATGGTGTTAGACATCATTTTGATGATAAAGAGGTATTGATGGAACAATTTAACTTGATGGGCTAATGTTGTATTATTTATTCGAGTATCTGAATCAGAATTATGAATTTCCAGGATTGAGGTTGTTTCAATACATCACCTTCCGTACCTCGTTGGCTGTAATTATCTCACTGATCATTACTACTGTTTACGGTAGAAGATTGATTAATTACCTGCACAAAATGCAGGTGGGTGAAACGGTTAGGAACCTTGGCCTGGAAGGGCAAATGCAAAAACAAGGTACACCTACTATGGGGGGTATTATCATCTTGCTGGGCATATTGGTGCCTACATTGTTGTTTGCCAACCTTACTAATATTTATGTGATCCTGATGATTGTAACCACTATATGGATGGGGGTTATAGGTTTTGTTGATGATTACATTAAAGTTTTTAGAAAAAATAAAGAAGGATTAGCAGGTCGTTTTAAGGTAGTTGGACAATTTGGGCTGGCACTTATTGTTGGCTGGACAATGTATTTTAACCCGAATATTGTGGTAAGGCAAACTGTTGATGAGACCACAAATACAAAAGCGACAACCGGTATAGGTGCCAAGACTACTGCACCTATGGTTTTGAGACAAAAGGGAGAGAGTTTTTATTATACTCAGGATGTTAAGTCGACCCTTACCAATGTTCCGTTCTATAAAAATAACGAAATGGATTATGCTAAGGTGCTTAAGTTTTTAGGCCCTGGCTATGAGAAATATGCTTTTGTAGTTTTTCTGTTATTTGTAATTGTAATTGTAATTGCGGTATCCAATGGTGCCAATATTACCGACGGTATTGATGGGCTGGCCACGGGTACATCGGCTATTATTGGCTTAACACTTGGTCTGTTGGCCTACGTGTCGGGTAACACCGTCATTGCCGATTACCTGAACATCATGTATATCCCCAATTCGGGTGAGCTGATGATTTTTGCGGGCGCTTTTGTGGGTGCTTGTGTGGGCTTTTTATGGTACAATTCTTATCCTGCCCAGGTATTTATGGGTGATACAGGAAGTTTGGCCATTGGGGGTATCATTGCCGTTTTTGCTATCATGATTAGAAAAGAATTATTGATCCCGGTTTTATGTGKGGTTTTTCTGATAGAGAATTTATCTGTAATTATTCAGGTAAGCTATTTTAAATATACCAGAAAACGGTTTGGCGAGGGCAGAAGGGTTTTCCTGATGTCGCCCTTGCACCATCACTATCAAAAGAAAGGATACCATGAAGCTAAAATCGTAACCCGGTTTTGGATTATTGGAATCTTATTGGCCATCATCACTTTAGTCACTTTAAAACTGCGGTAATGGAAAACGATAAAATTGTAATTCTTGGTGCAGGAGAGAGTGGGGTTGGAGCGGCAATGCTGGCGCAGAAACAGGGTTTTGATGTTTTTGTGTCGGACTTTGGTGCTATTGCCACCCAGTATAAAGAGATTTTAGAGGAATTACGTGTCCCTTTTGAAGAGAAACAGCATACTGCTGAAAAGATATTGAATGCAGCGGAAGTGATAAAAAGTCCGGGAATACCTGATACCGCTCCGATCATTAAGGAGATTAAGAAAAAGGGGATTCCTGTGGTTTCGGAAATTGAGTTTGCCAAACGGTATACCAATGCAAAAACCATTTGTATTACCGGTTCGAACGGTAAAACAACCACTACCATGCTTACCTACCACACGCTGAGAAAAGCAGGTTTTAATGTAGGACTTGGCGGAAATGTTGGGCATAGCTTTGCGGCCTTGGTGGCAACTGCCGATTATGACTGGTATGTCTTGGAGCTTTCGAGCTTTATGCTGGATGACATGCATGAGTTTAAAGCCGATATAGCGGTATTATTGAACATTACACCTGACCATTTAGACAGGTACGATTATAAACTGGGTAATTATGCAGCATCGAAAATGCGCATTACCCAAAATCAGACAGCTGATGATGTTTTCATTTACTGCGCTGATGACCCTGAAACTTTAAAGGTTTTAAAAACAACGAACGTAAGTTCAAAAATGTATCCCTTCTCCATTCGTAAAAAGATTGAGAGCGGGGCATACCTGGAAAGCAATAACATACACATAAATATACACCTAAACGACGAACTAACCATGTCTATTTCAGAGTTAGCCCTTCAGGGCAAGCATAATATTTACAACTCTATGGCTTCGGGCATAGTAGCCAAAGTATTAGACATTCGAAATACTTCCATCCGCGAAAGTATGGGAGATTTTAAGAATATTGAACACAGGTTGGAACATGTGGCAAAGATTTCGGGGGTGGATTACATCAATGATTCTAAAGCCACTAACGTGAATTCGACCTGGTACGCTTTGGAGAGTGTAGGAACTGACGTGATTCTGATTATGGGCGGTGTTGATAAGGGTAATGATTACAATATGCTTAAGGATATGGTGCACCAGAAGGTGAAAGCCATTGTGTGTTTGGGTAAAGACAATAAGCGTATTCAYGAGGCTTTTGAAGATGATGTAGAGATTATAGTGAATACTTTTTCTGCTCATGAAGCGGTGCAGGTAGCCTATCACCTGGCTAAAAAAGGAGATACGGTTTTGCTTTCGCCAGCGTGCGCAAGCTTTGATTTATTTAAAAATTACGAAGACAGAGGCAATCAATTTAAGAGTGCCGTTAAAGAATTGTAGACTATGGTTGCAATAAATAAACTTCTGGACAAGACAAAAGGAGATCGCTGGATTTGGCTGATCATCATTTTGTTGTCGCTTATTTCCATTTTGGTAGTATACAGTTCTACCAGTACTCTGGCATTTAAGCGTGGTGTAGGAGTGGAAAAATTATTGCTGACCAAACACGTGATATTTGTGCTGATAGGTATTGCTATGATTTATATAGCCCACCTTTTGGATTACAGGTACTATGCCGGAATTTCTAAAGTACTGATGGTAATTACGATTCCATTGCTGGTGTATACGCTGATCTTTGGAGCCAATGTAAATGATGCTTCGAGATGGGTTAAGATACCGCTGATCGGTTTAACGTTTCAAACTTCGGATTTGGCCAAGCTGGCTTTAATTACATTTCTGGCCAGGATGCTGACCAGAAAGCAAGAGAATATTAAAGACGTTAAAGAAGCATTTATCCCGATTATGGGTTCTGTTTGTGTGGTGTTTGTGCTGATTGCATGGGCAAATATGTCGACCGCTTTAATGCTTTTTGGTGTAAGTATTTTGTTGTTGATTATTGGCCGTATCAGTATTAAGCAGATCATGATGGTATGTGCGGGTGGTTTTGTACTGTTGCTTTTTGTAGCCTTTTTAGGTCCACGTAGGGAAGTGTACAAATCTCGTATTGAGACTTATATGCACCCGGAGCGTCAGAACTCTGATAAAACATTTCAGTCCGACCATTCCAAAATTGCTTTGGCCTCTGGCGGGGTTTTTGGTAAAGGTCCGGGGAATAGTATAGAAAAGAACTTTTTGCCTCATCCGTATTCTGATTTTGTGTTTGCAATGATCATTGAAGAGTACGGAACTATAGGGGGGATAATTGTAATGTCGCTTTATCTGGTGCTGCTTTATCGATGCATAAAGATTGTAACCAGGGCACCCAAGGCATTTGGGGCATTGCTGGCGGCAGGCTTAAGTTTTAGTTTAACCATACAGGCCTTTGCAAATATGGCTGTTGCTGTTGGTTTGGGCCCGGTTACCGGTGTGCCTTTACCGCTGGTGAGTATGGGTGGAACCTCTCTGTTATTTACCAGTATTGCATTTGGGATAATATTGAGTGTGAGCAAGGATGTTGAAGAAAATAATAGTAAAAAAGTGATTGTGGGTGAAATACCTGCAATGGCATAAAATAAGATGATGAAACCAACAAGGGTAATTATTTCGGGTGGCGGTACTGGCGGACATATTTTTCCGGCCATATCTATTGCCAATGCGCTGAAGCGTATGGAGCCAGCGTGCGAAATATTATTTGTTGGTGCTACAGGCAGAATGGAAATGGAAAAGGTTCCTGCTGCCGGATATAAAATTGTGGGTTTAAATATCAGCGGTATCCAAAGGGGATCTATTATTAAAAACCTTGGCCTGCCATTTAAGCTTTTAGGAAGTGTTAAAAAAGCCATGCAGCTGATCTCTGAATTTAAACCAGATGTTGTAGTTGGGGTTGGAGGCTATGCATCAGGACCGATATTGTATGCTGCATCTTTAAAAAATATTCCTTACCTGATACAGGAGCAGAACTCTTATGCAGGTATAACTAATAAATGGCTGGGGAAAAAGGCGGCTAAAGTTTGCGTGGCTTTTGATGGTATGGATCAGTTTTTCCCTGCTGCCAATATATTGAAAACCGGAAATCCGGTAAGAAAAGATGTTGTTGATATTTTAAACAAGCATCATGCAGGAGCAGAATTGCTAAAGCTTGATCCGCTTAAGAAAACAATATTGGTTACAGGTGGTAGCCTGGGGGCCGGTACTTTAAATAAAAGCATTGAAAAACACTTGCCTGAGCTATTGAAGGAAGATGTACAGGTGGTATGGCAAACCGGTAAGTTTTACTACAAAGGAATTGTGGAACGTTTAGGTTTGAATTTTCATCCGAATGTACGAATTCTGGAATTTCTGAATAAGATGGACATGGCTTATGCCGCTGCTGATCTTATTATATCAAGAGCTGGTGCCGGTACCATTGCAGAATTGTGTTTGATTAAAAAACCGGTTATCCTGGTTCCTTCGCCAAATGTGGCCGAAGATCATCAGACCAAAAACGCCCTGGCTTTAGTGAAAAACAATGCAGCAATGTTAATAACAGATCACTCTGCCGAAGATACGCTGGTGCCTGAAGCATTGTCGCTGCTAAAAGATAAGGAACGGTGTAAGATATTTTCTGAGAACATTGCTGAGATGGCTTTGCCTGATGCCGATAATCTGATTGCACAACAGGTTTTAATTTTAGCTGGAAAGGGGGGGCAGGAATAATGGAACTGGACAATATAAAAAGAGTTTATTTTGTTGGTATCGGTGGAATTGGAATGAGTGCCCTTGCCCGTTATTTTGTGAAGAGAAAATGTATTGTTTGCGGTTATGATAAAACAAAGACCAACCTTACAACTGCTCTTGAGCAGGAGGGTGTTTTGATATCTTACGTCGACAATGAGGATACCTTGCCTAATTGCTTTACTGCTGATGATAAAGAAACACTGATAGTTTATACGCCTGCAATTCCTAAGAATTCTGAAATATTGAATTATTATAAAGGGCATGGCTTTAAACTTAAAAAGCGCTCGGAGGTTTTGGGCATCATTAGTAAAGGCCAGTTTTGTATTGCTGTTGCCGGTACACATGGTAAAACCACTACTTCATCAGTAGTTGCGCATATTTTAACTGACACAGGTTATGGCTGTACCGCATTTTTAGGCGGTATAGCTACGAACTATAGCAGTAACTTTTTGATTGGCAGTAACAATGTGGTTGTGGTAGAGGCTGACGAATATGATCGTTCATTTTTGACACTGCATCCGGATATTTCGGTAATCACTTCTATGGATGCTGATCACCTGGATATTTATGGTGATGCTTCGCAATTGCAGGAGTCGTTTCAATTGTTTGCCGGTCAGCTAAAACCTGAAGGTACCCTGTTTGCTAAAAAAGGCTTGCCTATTGCCGGTTCGATAAGTTATAGTGCTGATCTGGATTCGCAGGTTAAGGCTAAAAACATCAGGGTGGAGCATGCAAGTTTTGTATTCGATTATGAGGATGCCGATCATTCGATTAAAGGAATAAGCCTGATGCTTCCGGGAAAACATAACGTAGAAAATACGGTGGCAGCAATTGCTGTTGCTTTGAAACTGGGTATTGATCCCGAAAAGATAAAAACTGCTGTAGGTAATTTTAAGGGTGTAAAGAGAAGATTTGAGTATATCGTAAATTCTCCGGAGCATATTTATATAGATGACTATGCCCATCATCCTGAAGAACTAAGGGCCTGCTTTAACGCGGTAAGACAATTGTATCCTGATAAGAAACTGACAGTGATCTTTCAGCCACATTTGTTTACCCGTACCCGCGACTTTGCAGATGATTTTGCACAAGTTTTAAGCACTGCCGATGATTTGATACTGTTGGAAATATATCCGGCCAGGGAATTGCCGCTGGAAGGGATTAATTCGCAGTATTTGTTAGATAAGATCTCGTTGAAAGACAAAGAGATATGTGGAAAAGATTTAGTTGTAGAACGCATAAAGAACAAGCAGCCTGAGTTACTTTTAACTGTAGGTGCCGGTGATATAGATACATTGATACAACCACTAAAAACCCTGTTGACAAATGCTTAAGAGGATAAATTGGAAATCGGTATTTAAAGGTTTTGCCTGGATAGTTAGTCTGGCCGGAATTATAGTGCTCATGAGTTTTGTGAGCATTAAGAAAGATACTGTGACTTGTACCAATATTAAAATCTTAATTCCGGGAGCGGATAACTTTATTGAAAGGGAAGAAGTAGATGCAATTTTAAAACAGAGTCAGGGTATATTGATTGGTAAGAAACTGGAGCAGATTAATCTGGAAGAAATAGAACAAAAATTAAAGGCGAATCCTTACATCGCTTTTGCAACAGTTTACGCAGATATGAATGGGGTAATTCATATTAACGTGAAACAGCGCCAGCCGATATTAAGGGTCATAAATGCTAGTGATCAGGATTTTTATATCGATAGGAATGGATTGAAAATGCCTATTTCTCCAAATTTTACAGCCAGCGTATTGGTGGCAAACGGAAAAATAATGGAGCATTTTAGTGGTAAGGTAGATACGTTGATTACCAAGCTGGCTAAGGATCTGTATAAAACCGCATTTTATATAGAACAGGATACATTATGGAATGAGCAGATCGAGCAATTGATTGTAGATGATAAAAATGATATTCAATTGGTGCCGCGAGTAGGCAATCAGCGGATCATTTTGGGGACTGCAGATTCACTGGAAGTTAAGATGAGGAATTTGCGCGCTTTTTACGATAAGGCAATGCCGAAGGTGGGATGGGACACCTATAAAACCATCAATATAAAATATACCAATCAAGTTGTTTGCGAAAAGAACAAGATTGATTCTTTATCAGAGGTAGCCAGGTTAGATTCTCTGAAAAAGAAACCGATAGATACGATGGTTCGCGAAGAGATGCCGGAAGAACTAAAGGATGATAATTAAAACAGATACCAGGAAAAACAGAAATAATAAACTCAACAAATCAATATAGTTATGGGCAAAGAAAAATTAACCACTCAGTCTCCAATCGTAGTAGGGTTGGATATTGGTACTACTAAGATCTGTGTGATCGTTGGTCGCAGAACACAACACGGAAAAATAGAAGTATTAGGTATAGGAAAAGCAGAATCCGCAGGGGTAACACGTGGTGTGGTATCCAATATCCAGAAAACAGTTCAGGGGATAGCTCAGGCGGTAGAACTTGCAAGCGGGCAATCGAACGTCGAAATCCGCGTTGTTAATGTAGGTATTGCTGGCCAGCATATCAAAAGTTTACAACACAGAGGTATTTTGACCAGAAGAGAATTAAATAATGAGATAGGAAAGAAGGATATTGACAAGCTAATTGATGATATGTTCAAACTGGTTATGCCCCCAGGAGAAGAAATCATCCATGTATTGCCACAAGAGTTTACTATCGACAATGAGCCGGGTATTAAAGATCCTATTGGAATGGCAGGAGTGCGTTTGGAAGCAAACTTCCATATCATTTCCGGTCAGGTAACTGCGGTAAAAAATATAATGAGATGCGTAACCAATGCCGGGTTACAAACTCAGGAATTGATACTGGAGCCATTAGCTTCTTCTGAATCGGTGTTGAGCGATGAAGAAAAAGAGGCGGGCGTGGCTTTGGTAGATATAGGTGGTGGTACTACCGATATCGCTATTTTCCATGAAGGAATTATCCGTCATACTGCTGTTATTCCTTTTGGAGGTAACAGTGTAACTGAAGATATCAGAGAAGGATGTTCTGTGATGAGAAACCAGGCGGAATTGTTGAAAACCCGTTTTGGTTCTGCGCTTGCAGAAGAGAATAAAGAGAACGAGATTATTTGTGTTCCGGGATTAAGAGGAAGAGAACCTAAAGAGATTTCAGTGAAAAATCTTGCTTATGTAATCCAGGCCCGTATGGAGGAAATTATTGAGCATGTTTATTACGAAATCAAATCTTCGGGATATGAGAAAAAACTAATCGGAGGAGTGGTGATTACTGGTGGTGGTGCGTTGTTGAAACACTTGTCGCAGTTGGTTGAATATGTAACCGGATTAGATTGCCGTGTTGGATATCCGAATGAGCATTTGTCTAAATATGAAGACATGCCTAAAACCATCTATGATGATTTGAAAAGCCCGATGTATGCTACCAGTGTTGGTTTATTAATTAAAGGTATACAAAAAGCTGAGGAGCTGCTTGAGGAAATGAAGCAACCGGGAGTATTTGTAGAGCGACCAAAAGATAAAGAGAAAGTAAAACGTTCAGGTGGTGGATTATTTGATAAACTTCTAGCTAAAACAAAGGATTTCATCAAGGATGACATGAATGTAAGCGATGAAGATTATATAAAGCCGTAATATTTTTCAACAAAACACGATTTTTCCACATTCTTAACAGTTGTGGAAAACGCCTGTTAAAAAAGTGTTAATATTACATAGAGAGATGAACAGGAAAAACGAATTTTTAAATAACTGATTCATAAAGATATGCAGTTTGAAATGTTAAAAGATAAGTCGTCAATCATCAAGGTAATTGGTGTTGGTGGCGGTGGAGGTAATGCGGTAAACCATATGTACCGTTCTGGAATTACAGGTGTTGACTTTATCATTTGTAATACTGATGCGCAGGCTTTGGAGTTTAGTCCTATTCCTAATAAGGTTCAACTTGGTGCAAGTTTAACTGAAGGTATGGGTGCAGGCTCTATTCCTGAAGTTGGTAAAAATTCAGCCATAGAGAATATAGATGATATTAAGCAGATGCTGGGCAACACTACAAAAATGTTGTTCATTACGGCAGGAATGGGTGGAGGTACCGGAACAGGCGCCAGCCCGATCATAGCTAAAGCTGCAAAAGAATTAGATATTTTAACGGTAGCTATTATTACTACGCCTTTCTCCTTTGAAGGTAAAAGACGTAAAATGCAGGCTAACGATGGTTTAGATGAACTAAAAAAATATGTAGATTCTTACCTGGTTATTTCTAACGACAGATTGCGCGAAATATTTGGTAACCTTACTTTGGGTTCAGCATTTGCTCAGGCAGATGATATTTTAACAACTGCTGCAAAAGGAATTGCCGAGATTATAACTGTACCTGGATACATCAACGTGGATTTTAAAGATGTGCGTACTGTTATGAAAGATAGCGGTGTATCTATAATGGGTAGTTTTGCATGCGAAGGCGAAAACAGAGCATTAAATGCTGTTGAAGGTGCTTTGGCTTCTCCATTGTTGAAAGACAATGAGATTGAAGGTGCAAGATATATCCTATTAAATATCAGTTCCGGAGTACAGGAAGTAACAATGGACGAGGTAACGATCATCACTGATTATATCCAGGATAAAGCAGGTCTTTCTGCTGATTTGATCTGGGGTAACTGTATTGATGAAAACCTTGGTGAAAGATTATCTGTAACCATTATTGCTACCGGCTTCCAAACTAAAGAACAGCGTGAAGAAGATAAAAAGAACGTTAAAAAGATCTCTTTATTAACTCCAGAAGAAGCACCTATGGTGCGTCCGGTAGAGCCTGTCAATTCTTTCATACAACCTAAAGCTGACGTTCCTGCTCAGGAGCCGGTTATGAAAGCCAAAGAAGAAATAAAGCAATCAGATCTTTTCGGTGATTTATTTAATATCAATAAAGCCAGAAAAACTGATGAGCCTGAAAATACAGTGGTAAGACATACCTTAATTGAAGAAGAACCATGGTTTGCAGGAGTTAGAGAATGAGCCAGCTTACAAACGTAAGCAAATGCAGTTGCAACAGGTTCAGCACTCATCTGAGTCTCAGGTTTCAAGATTTACTTTAAGTAATGATGAAGATGGATCTACTGAAATCAGACCTAATAACTCATTCCTTCATGACAACGTTGATTAATTATTAACATAAAAAAAATAGAAAGCCTTAACAATAAATATGTTAAGGCTTTTTTGGCATAATAATAGCGTATTTGCCTTTGGTAAATGCTGATGTTGCGTATCAGTCATATTAACCTTAAATTTGCAAAAAATATAAAAAAACTTAATACATATAACATTGGATATTTTTGAAAAGATAGCAAAGCATATGGGCCCGATCGGGCAACATCACAAATGGTCACATGGATATTTCTCATTTCCTAAATTAGAGGGTGATATTGCCCCTCACATGAACTTTCGCGGTAAAGAGCATCTGGTATGGAGTTTAAATAACTATTTAGGTTTGGCCAATCACCCTGAAGTAAGGGAAGCTGATTTAAAAGGTGCTGCAGAATTTGGAATGGCTTATCCAATGGGTGCCCGCATGATGTCGGGAAACTCTAAATACCATGAACAACTGGAGCAGGAGCTTGCGGCATTTGTGGGTAAACCAGACGCTTTCTTATTAAATTACGGGTATCAGGGAATGGTTTCTATCATTGATAGTCTTGTGGATAGGAATGATGTTATTGTATATGATGCTGAATCTCATGCATGTATTATTGACGGATTACGTTTACACATGGGTAAGCGTTTTGTGTACAAACATAACGACATTGATAGCGCACGCAAACAGCTTGAAAGAGCAACTAAGCTGGTTGAACAAAGCGGTGGCGGTATATTGGTAATTACTGAAGGTGTTTTTGGTATGTCGGGCGCGCAAGGAAAATTAAAGGAACTTGTTGACCTTAAAAAAGAATTCAACTTCCGTTTATTAATTGATGATGCGCATGGTTTTGGTACTATGGGACCTACAGGTGCGGGTACTCATGAAGAGCAAAACTGTATTGATGGGGTTGATGTCTACTTTGGTACTTTTGCTAAATCTATGGCTGGTATTGGAGCATTTGTTGCATCAACAGAAGAGATGACTAATTTCTTCCGTTACAATATGCGTTCTCAGACTTTTGCCAAAGCGTTACCTATGCCAATGGTTATTGGTTTGTTAAAAAGACTGGAACTGTTAAAGAACAATCCGGAGCTTAGAGAGAAACTATGGAATGTTGCTACTACCTTGCAGAAAGGACTTAGGGAGCGTGGATTCGATTTAGGTGTAACAAATACAATGGTTACCCCGGTGTTCTTGAAAGGTGAGCTATTGGAGGCTACTGCGCTTACAATGGACCTGCGAGAGAATTACGGAATATTCTGTTCTATTGTAGTGTATCCTGTAATCCCTAAAGGACTTATTGAGTTGAGGTTAATACCAACAGCTGTTCATACAATGGAAGACGTACAGCGTACATTAGATGCCTTTAGCGAGGTTTCAGATAAATTGAAAAGCGGATACTATAAAGAGAATCAATTCTCAATAGCATAAAATTCATTCAATAAAAAAAGCCCCTCTAAGTATATTGGAGGGGCTTTTTTATGTTGTGTTGTTTTGTAATTATCTGATTTTCAACTGGATAATTTGTTTTTTGACGGATTAATTGTGCATAACCCCCTATAATGTGGAAAAAAACAGTGTTTTAGGCACTTTTTTATTAATCCAAAAGTTTTTTTTGTAAAATAAACATCTTACTTTAGTAATAGAGTATTAATCAAAACCTTAAAAACCTAAAAGGAGTAAATTAACGATGAAAAAATTTAATGAAGTAAAAGAGCTTGTAGCAGCTTTAGAAGCTGATGCCGACAAATTCTACAACAAGGCGAACAGCGCTGCAGGTACTCGTGTACGTAAAGGTATGCAAGATCTTAAGAACTTAGCTCAAACGATTCGTTTGGAGATTCAAGAAACAAAAAATAAAGGTTAGAACCACTTTATTTTTGTTTTGATGAATAAAAAAAGCGTCCYGAATTATCGCGACGCTTTTTTTATTGTATAATATTTTAAAACTTTCCGTCATCCTGAATTTATTTCAGGATCCCGCACTCGCTGGTCTGACTTTCTAATCCAGGATCCTGAATTAAATTCAGGATGACGATGGTGGTACAACCTAATACTAAGCTGTAATCTTTTTCGATTCGGCAATGATTGCCTCACGTATAGCAGGAGATACCTTAACCAAAGGAAGTCTAAGGTTATCATCACATACACCAAAATGTTTTAAGGCAGCTTTTGCGCCTGCCGGATTGCCTTCTACAAACATTAATCTGGTAAACTCGATTAAGCTAAGATGCAGCGGAAGTGCTTTAGCAAAATCACCAGCAAGGCATAATCTGATCATGTCAGACAGTTGCTTTGGCAATGCGTTTCCAATTACAGAAATTACACCCACGGCACCTAATGATATCATTGGCATTGCAACAGGATCATCGCCGGAAATTAACATAAAGTCGGCTGGTTTATCTCTCATGATCTGATTAAACTGATCAAAGTTTCCAGAAGCTTCTTTAATGGCAATGATGTTCTTTAAATCTGTAGCAAGGCGACAGGTCGTTTCGGCGCTGATATTGCTTCCTGTGCGTCCTGGTACGTTATACAACAAAATTGGTAGTGAGCTAGACTCACTAAGTGCTTTATAGTGTTGGTAAATGCCTTCCTGAGTTGGTTTATTATAGTATGGGCTGGCAGATAAAATGGCGTCGTAACCACTTACTTCAAAATCTTTTATGTTTTGCGCTATAACATTGGTGTCGTTGCCGCCAATACCGGCAATTAGTGGTAAACGGCCATTATTTATTTCTGCTGTAAATTCCCAGATCTTCTTTTTTTCGTCCTTATTGAGTGTTGATGCTTCTCCTGTTGTACCTAATGATACCAGGTATTCTACCTTTCCTTCGATCAGGTAGTTGATCAGGTTTTTCAACCCGTCAAAATCTACTGACCCATCTGCATTAAATGGTGTAACCAGTGCTACACCCGTTCCATGAAATTTGTTCATTGTTTAGTTATTATTTCAACATCTCTAATAAATCACCCTCTGAAATCAGTGGTACATTTAGTTTTTTCGCTTTATCCAGTTTAGACGGACCCATATTGTCGCCGGCAAGCAAATAATTAAGCTTGGCCGAAATGCCGCTTAAGATTTTGCCACCATTGCTTTCTATCAGATCCTTAAGTTCTTCTCTGCTATAATTTTCAAAAACGCCCGAAATTACAAATGTTTTTCCAGTTAATTTGTCACTTTGTAAAGCAATTTCATTTTCTATAGCTTCAAATTGAAGTCCGTAGGATTTTAAAAGCCCAATTTGATGTAAATGTTCCGGATTTCCAAAATATTCAATGATACTTTCTGCAATGCGCTGTCCGATTTCATCTATTGCGGTTAGTTCTTCGAGACTGGCTGTCGATAATTTCTCGATGTCTTTAGCGCCGAAAGCTAATTTTTTGGCTACAGTTTCGCCTACATACCTGATACCCAATCCGAACAATACTTTTTCAAAAGGCATCTGTTTAGACTCCTCAATACCTTTAAGCATATTTTCGATGGAACGTTCTCCAAAGCGGTCTAAGGTTTTCAGTTCTTCCGCTTTTTCATGAAGTGTATATAGATCGCTGATG
>NZ_JBFTNT010000081.1:0-15816 GCF_056397585.1 Pedobacter sp. 05L430
GAAAAGGACTTCCTGCGGGGCAAGGTGATGTATTAAAAGGTAAAGTAATATATACATCAAAATGTATGGCTTGTCATGGCAATAACGATACAGATCTTTCAAAAATCAAACTCCCTGGTCCCGTCCTGGTTAGCGATACTTTAGCGAAAAGCAGGCCTAAGGCCATCGGAAATTACTGGCCGTATGCAACTACATTGTTTGACTACATCCGTAGAACAATGCCTTACAACCAACCCGGATCATTGACCGATAACGAGGTATACAGCATTACTGCCTATCTTCTTTATGCCAATAAAATCATTAAACAAAATCAGCTGCTGAATGCAAAAACATTACCAGGCATCGTTATGCCTGCAAAAAAACTGTTCATTATGGATGACCGTAAAGGAGGGCCTGAAGTCAGGTAAGGAACAATGAAAGCGCAAAAAAAAGACAAACAAGTTATAAAATCCAACAAGATAAGCCGCCGGACCTTGCTTGGCAGTATGGTTGCTGCCGCTGTTTTACCAGTGAATTCGATATTTGCAAAACATGTACAAACAGGACCGCATATTGCCCCTGAACCACCAGAAGATCCGACAAAAGCAATAGGCCCCGGCCCAAGTGCGCAAGGCAAGCGCTCAACGTYTGAACATCCTGTACGCAAGTTTTCGGAGACCTCTTCACGTAGCCCTTTGCAGGATTTTCATAGCACCATCACTCCTTCCGATCTTCATTACGAAAGACACCATGCCGGCGTACCAGCCATTGATCCACAAAAATATGAGCTGCTCATCCATGGAATGGTTGAGCGTCCAATGAAATTTACACTTGCAGAGCTGAAGCGTTTTCCCGCTGTGAGCCGAATCTGTTTCCTGGAATGTGCCGGTAATTTTCGTGGAGGAAAGGAAGAATTAACTCCACAGGAGATACTAGGGCTTACCAGTCAGAGCGAATGGACCGGAGTTATGCTGTCAACCCTTTTTCGTGAAGTGGGTGCTGATCCAAAGGCTTTATGGTTCCTGGCAGAAGGCTCAGATGCTGCTGTCATGACCCGCAGCGTTCCGGTAAAAAAGGCCTGGGACGATGCTATGATCGTTTATGCACAAAATGGAGAGGCTATCAGACCAGAACAAGGATATCCGGTACGCCTGCTGCTCCCGGGATGGGAAGGCAACATGAACATCAAATGGCTGAGAAGAATAGAGTTATCAGACGAACCCTATATGACCAGGGAAGAAACCTCAAAATACACCTACCCTGTAAAAGATCGTATACGAATGTTCAGCTTTGAAATGGATGCCAGGTCGATTATTACTTTTCCTTCTTATCCTCAAAAGATAATGCCTGGCTGGGTTGAGATCAGGGGAATTGCATGGAGTGGCAGAGGAAAAATTGAAAAAGTTGAAGTGAGTACTGATGCGGGGAAAACCTGGCAGGATGCCAGACTACAAGATCCGGTGCTAAGCAAGGCGCATACTTATTTCAGGCATCTCTGGCAATGGGATGGTAACCCAACGGAAATACTAAGCCGCGCTGTTGATGAAACAGGATATGTACAGCCAACCCTTCGGCAACTGGCTGAAGCACGTGGCACAGCTGTGGGTGGTTACCACATGAATCCCATTACATCATGGCAGATTAAAACAGACGGCAGCACATTGTTTAAGCCCGAATAGATAGCAACCCTTTTACAAGGGCTTTCCATTGAGGATAAGACAGCCCAATTTTAGCACCCCAACCTACAAATACATTGCGGATGTTATCAAGGGTGTTATCGGTACCGGTATTAGGCATCTCGTTCCTACCGTGTTCCTCTGCACTAACAGTATTCCCCATACGTTTGACCTGAAAGGTCGAGGTTGCCTCATCTGTGAGAAAATGCGCTGTATCCTCTTTGTCGTTTAAAGGGTTAGCAGAAGGCCGTACCGTGATGCTCAATACTTCTGCACCATCCAATTCCTCGGTTATAATCTGTTCAATCCGAACCCAATCATAGCCTTTACCTGCAACAGTTCCCGGACCAGGAATATCAATTTTAATATGATCGCCATCTATTGCAAACCTGCTTACCTGATGACCACTAGAATCGGTAAGGTAAAAATTTGACATTTCAGTGCCTGCGATCTTTGCCCATTGGTTTATATCCAGCAATCTTTCCTTCACAATTTTAAAAAAATCTACCGCCTCGGCTACCGAGGCTAGTTCGACCTTTTCTACGGCATTCATTTCTGTTCCGTTCTGTTGTTCAGGGACATGACTTGCTCCCGGATCATTGTTATGATTTGTTTCCATGATACCAATAGCAACTGATACAATCCTAAAAAGTTTTGATTTTAAATAAAATTATAGTGGTCTTCTCTTAGTCAGGAAACACCATCTGCTGTATACTGCTTCAACATATTCGTTGATGGGGCAAAAAACAAGCTGCCGGTGCATGCAGTGCTGAAATCGAGTATCCTATCGTAATTTCCAGTCGGAACTCCAATAAACATTCTTTCCAGCATTTTATGAGTAGTGCTAAAAGTGCTGGCATATGCAATAAAGTATGTGCCAACCTCATTTTTTGATGGAGATCCGAAGGGCATATTGTCTCGCACGATCTTCAGCTCGTTGCCATCTTCATCTTCTATAGCTGCCAAAGCACTATGTGAGTTGTCAGGTTTTAGGTCATCAGGCATCTCAATATCGCTCATTTTATACCGACCTATTACTTTTTCTTGTTCTTCGACTGGCAGTTTTGTCCAGCCTCGCATATCATGCAGATACTTTTGTACAAAAAGGTAACTTCCCCCTGCATAAACCGGATCCTCGTCACCAACCGTGGCAAAGAATTCGCGTTGATCGCCTACGGGATTTTCTGTGCCATCCACAAAACCGAGGATCGATCGGCCATCCCAATACCTAAAACCATGTATTTCTTCCAAACAATCTGCAACCGGGTCTAATATTTCGGTTATAGCGGTCAACATATCAAAACAAACGGACATATCGGTACCACGTAAATGAAAATGCAGATCCCCTGGAGTAGCTACAGCCGTATGTTTTAAACCGGTAACAGGTTCAAAATTCTTAAGTTCTTTGGGTAGTGGTGTGGGCAATGAAAGTTGAAGCCAGGCATCATGACCAATACCCAATACACAACTTACCCGCCCACCAGGAACCCGTATAATATAAGAATGGTTAAGGTTAGCTACCAGAGCGCAAAGTTTTTCGAATGCAGGTTTGATTTCTATATTGTGCTTAAACTTCCACACAGTGAATATGGTATTATTATTTGGGTAGTCCGTTATATTTTGTGACTCTTGCGTTATTGGTCTTTTCATATCATTCTAATTTAAGATTTAAAATTAAAAACATGAGACAAGATTTCTGCAGAAAAAAAAGATTCAGAGGCTTTTTTTGTAATTTTGTTATCCTTTTGATTTATGAAATAAAATCTCCACTATAAGTAAATACTTAAATAAAAGATGATCACAAGACAGCGCACCAATTGGCTGAAAATGTTATTTATATGGAAAGGATCCGTAATAAATAAAATTATCGTCCAGCTTATAGTTATTGCAGTATTATCATTGATCACCCTATACTTTAAGGGGAAAATATATGACTATAAAGTACACCTTAATCCCACAATTTTCACCTTAATTGGCCTGGCTTTAGCTATTTTTATGGGCTTTTGCAATACGGCAAGTTATGATCGGTATTGGGAAGGGCGAAAACTTTGGGGCGCATTAGTTATTGAATCCAGGTCTTTGACAAGGCAGGTGTTGACGCTTATAAATGATCCTTCTCCTGAAGGAAAAAAAAGCAAAGAAGATTTCATAAAAATGATAGCAGCATTCTGCTGGTCTCTTAATTATCAATTGAGAAATAAGTCCGGAACAGAACATCTTTCCCGACTGCTTTCGGCAGAGCAAGTGGATTATTTAAGAGATAAAAGACATATTCCAGTGATCATTTTAGATTTTATAGGAGAATGGGTCAGCAAACAAGCCAAGAAAAATCATATTGACACCATTGTTTTAGCTTCTATAGATAACAGGCTTAATCAGTTTTCACAAATCGTTGGAGGTTGTGAACGAATTTCCAATACGCCTTTGCCGTTTGCATATAGTGTCTTATTACATCGTACCGTTTATTTTTACTGTTTTTGGCTACCCTTTGGTTTGGTAGATAGCTTAGGCTGGATGATGCCTTTGATCGTGTTACTTATTAGCTATACTTTCATTGCTTTAGATGCGATTATACAGGAAATTGGCGAGCCGTTTGGAGAAGAAGAAAACGACCTCGCTCTTAATACCATTTGCAGGACTATTGAATATTCGATTTTTGAGCAGGCACAAATTCCACAGGAAGACTATAAACCTACCAATTCCTATTTTGTAGACTAACTTATAATTGGTCTATTAATTCGTATATTTTAGGATTATGCTTTTTGATCTTAATTTTAACAAATTTTGATGCTGGCATATTACTTCCCCGAACAACATTATTAATAGAAACCAACACGTTGGTTTCAGGAAAATAAGTCATGGTGTTCCCTTCTGGTATCTGGTATGAAACGATAATGAATAATGGAGCGATCCGTTCGATGCCGTTGTCATAATTAAACAAATCTACCTTTTCCCCATCGGCAAATCCCGCTTTCTCAATATCTTTTTGATTCATAAATATTACCCGACGCTCATTCTTAATCCCTCGGTACCGATCGTCAAGCCCATATATAGTCGTGTTAAATTGGTCATGCGTACGCGTTGTCGCCATCATATAT
This sequence comes from Pedobacter sp. 05L430, assembly GCF_056397585.1. Taxonomy (NCBI): domain Bacteria; kingdom Pseudomonadati; phylum Bacteroidota; class Sphingobacteriia; order Sphingobacteriales; family Sphingobacteriaceae; genus Pedobacter; species Pedobacter sp. 05L430. The sequence goes on from NZ_JBFTNT010000081.1 coordinate 4,754, forward strand.
TCATCCGGAGCTAGTACATTTTCAGGTATGGATGTTAGGGTAAATGGAGCCCGATCGCCAAATTTCTTGGTAATGAAGTTCCCTTCTCGTGCAGCATTAGGCAAATAAAATCCTTCTTTATGCCGCACCCTTAAATTATAATTCTCAAAACCTGGGATGCACTTTTCAATGTCGTCCCTTACCGCATCGTAGCTATTGGCATAGCGTTGCCAGTCGATAACCGACCTCCTCCCTAAAGTTGCAATCGCCATTCGGCATACAATCTGTGTTTCGTTCACGAGCTTATCCGATATTGGCTTTAGCATGCCCTTAGATGATTGTACTACGCCCATTGAATTTTCCGTACTCACAAACTGTGGTTCACCATTAACCATGTCGATATCACTGCGTGAAAAGGTTGGAAGAATCAATGCTTCCTGCCCATGCACCAAGTGGCTTCGGTTAAGTTTGGTAGAAACCGAAACGCTTAAATTAAGCTTCCTTAATGCTTTAGCAGTAAAAGTAGTGTCGGGTGTTGCCGATAAAAAATTTCCACCCATACTAAAAAAGACTTTCACTTTGCTTTCGTGCATAGCTTTGATTACCCCAACCACATCGTATCCATGTTCACGGGGAGGATCAAAGCCAAAAACTTTTTGAATGCGATCCAACTGTTCGTTACTGGGTTTTTCGTTAATCATCATGGTTCGATTGCCCTGAACATTGCTGTGTCCCCGAACCGGACAAACACCAGCACCAGGCTTACCTATGCTTCCTTTAAGCAACAGTAAGTTTACGATCTCCTGAATCATCTCTACTCCGTTAGGTTGCTGAGTAAGCCCCATTCCCCAACAAAAAATAATCCGCTTTTTGAATGCCAGCATTTGGGCAGCCTCATAAATTGCAGCTTGTGATACCCCAGAGGCAGCTGCAAGATCTTCCAGTTTGTAATGGTCAAACTGTTTGATAAAGGCATCGTACCCAATAGTTTTATCTGCAATAAATTTTTGGTCAAATACCTCGCCTGGAGATTTTTTTTCAAAATCAATCAGCAGGAGCCCGATAGCTTTTAAAAGCTCCATATCACCATTTATTTTTACAGGCAGATAAAGATCTGCAAGCTTAGCACCACTTCCAATAATGCCATTTATTTGCTGCGGGTTATGAAAACCCATCAGTCCGGCCTCTGGCAAAGGATTAATCGCAATGATTTTTGCCCCGTTTTTTTTACCTTTTTCCAATGCACTCATCATTCTGGGCGCATTGGTTCCCGGATTTTGCCCAATGATCACAATCACATCTGTATCGTAAAAATCATTTAGTTTTACAGTTCCCTTTCCAATACCAATGGTTGGCAACAAAGCAGTACCCGATGTTTCATGACACATATTAGAGCAATCTGGCATATTGTTGGTACCAAATTCTTTTGCGAATAGCTGATATAAAAATGAAGCTTCGTTACTCGTTCTGCCAGAGGTATAAAAAGCAGCTTGATCCGGTGTTTCTAGTGCATTTAGATGTTCCGCTATTTTTTTAAAAGCATCATCCCAGCTGATAGGCTGATAATGAGTGCCGCCTTTTGGCAAATAAACAGGTTCGGCCAATCTCCCTTTACGGCCTATTTCAAAATCCGTTAATTTGGCCAGATCGAAGACAGAGTTCTTTTTAAAGAAGTCTGCAGTAACTTTTTTGGTAGTTGCTTCCTCTGCCAGAGCCTTTGCCCCATTTTCACAATATTCGCCCAAAGGAGATCGATCATCATCTGGATCAGGCCAGGCGCAGCTTGGACAATCAAAGCCTCCCATTTGATTCATCCTAAACAAAGCCCTTGTACCACGAATGGGTACCCCCTCCTCAAAAAGATCACCAAATGCCGCCATCACAGCAGGAATTCCTGCAGCCCATTTTTCAACCTTTGTTAATTTCAGGTCTAATAATTTGTATGGATTTTCTGCAGCCGGTTCTTTTTTCTCTTTTTCCATAGCTCATTTGTTTAGTAATGGATTGGGAAAATTATCACTCTGGTCCTCTTCAACATTATCAAGACAAGTAAAGTCTTTTTCAATGAGTAAGCTAACAGGCCCCTTCCGATCATCAAAACCCACCCTATCTGTATTGTTGAGTTCATCAACCATTGTTTTTGGTATGCTTAGTACAATCCGATCGCCAATGTAATCAGCCGACAGACCATCACCATCTATAGTTTCAATGGCATACACCAGCGTTTTACCCACAAACTCAGAACGTTCCTCTAGAAAGCCTTCAGATCCCAGCTTTGCGACGTCAGATTTGGTCAGTCTATATCTCAGCGAGTTGCCTTTAATTCTAATTTTCATCTGTGTTTTATTTGTTTTTCAATTGCGACGAAGCTATCAGATTTTTCACGCCGCTATGTGGTTTGAGAAATCATGATGGTTTCGTACGATGTTGGTATTAATATTCTACTGCTTAAATTGTAAATATTGAACCTGTCTTCTTTAAGGAAACCCAAAAGCGTAATATCAAATTCCGCAGCAAGTTCCACTGCAAKACTCGATGGCGCGCCAATGGCTGCAACGATTGCAATGCCAGCCATGGCGGCTTTCTGAATTAATTCAAAACTTGCCCTTCCGCTCAGCAATAAAATATGCCGATCCAATGGCAGGTCGTCGTTCAGTAACGCCTTGCCAATTAACTTGTCAAGCGCATTGTGTCGCCCAACATCTTCCCGCAACAGTACTAAATCACCTTTGACAGTAAAAAGTCCTGATGCATGAATACCTCCGGTAGCTGCAAATCCGCTTTGGGCTGCACTTAACTTTCCTGGCAATTCATATAAAATATCTGTTGATAAATTTAATTGAGGTTTATCCTGATTACTAAAGGCGCTAACTGTTCTAATGGATTCAATAGAGCCTTTTCCGCATACGCCGCAACTAGAGGTGGTATAAAAATTCCGGTCGGATTGCTGCAACTGAGGCATGAAATTTTCAGCGAGTTCCACCTGCACAATATTCTGCTTTTGTGAGGAACATTTCATATCTAGGTGATAGGCATCAGTCACATCCTGATAAGAAGGAATGATTCCTTCTGTAAATAAAAAACCTATTGCGAGTTCCAGATCATTACCTGGCGTGCGCATGGTTACAGATATGTTCTTTTGTATCCGCTCTGACCGGGGGCCATAAACTATTCTTATTTCAAGGGGTTCTTCTACGGAAAGTAAATCCGATAACGGTGTACTTGTTAAACCATTAACCTTTCTAACAAGTATCTGCTTAATGGAAACTAATTCTAAATCCTCCATTTCCGTACGGTTTTAATAAAATAATCGTTCTTAAAATTAAGAAAAAATCAGTCTAAAAAGAATTGTATGAGAGATATTCGCTCTTTTATGGTGATATTTTCACATGCTCCAATCTTTCTGAAAACGAACAAAGCGCACAAAAACGAATAAAACGTACAGAAACGAAAATTACGACAGGTGGCTTTTTTATTTCCACGACATTAATCACTTAGTGTGTTATAATTATCGAAATAAGCCTTCCATTTTTCAGAAACAGGGAGATAACGGACGTCTAGTTGATCAAGCGCATACTTCATACTATGCTTGCGCAGTTCTTGATTCATATACAAGGCATATATCTTGTCCAATGCCTTTGCTGAATATATGCCGCATAGCGGTTCAGGTTGCTGTTCATTCACAAAGACCAATGCATCAGCCGGCTTATCGTTGTACCGGTGAACAAGGAAGTCTAAAAGATCAACTTCCATGTTTATCATGTCACAGGCAAGTACAAGTAAATCTTCCTTCGGATAAATAAGATGCACGGATAAGATGCCTTTAAGTGGACCTCCGATAGACAAGGCAGGATCATCTGTGATTAATGAAGAGGTTGAGAAGAGAATTTGGTATATTGGTAATTGTTGTGTATTTACGGATATAGAGACAGGAATTAGTAATGATGACAACTTAGCAAATGCTTGTTGCGCCCATGTTTCTTGTCCATTTTGCAACAAACCTTTATCCTTACCCATTCTTAGGCTTTGACCACCTGACAGAACTACTCCAATCATTTTTATCAGTTTATTGAAACAAACTTAAACATTCTATAAGCATAATTACTATCCAATAAGCATAGAATTTTGCTTTATTTCTATGATTTAACATAAAAAAAAGCAAAATTGCGTCAAAAAAAACGTATTTTAATAGCTTGTTCTGGAAGCAGTTCCAATTATTGATTCAATACAGGTAAAACATGCAATAGATTGCAACAATTTAATTAAATACTAATGATAACAGATTCTTTTGGACGAGTGCACGATTACCTGCGGATATCACTTACTGATAACTGCAATTTCCGCTGCTTCTACTGTATGCCAGAGGAAGAATATGACTTTACCCCAGCTTCAAGGCTGATGCAGACAGAAGAGATTGTTCAGCTTGCAAAAATATTTGTAGAACAGGGTGTAAAAAAAATCAGGTTAACCGGTGGAGAGCCTTTGGTGCGTAAAGATGCAGCCGCGATCATAACTGCTTTAGGCAAGCTTCCTGTAGAATTGGTGATCACCACCAATGGAACGCGTATTGCAGAAATGCTCCCTGCACTAATTGCAGGCGGCATTAAAACAGTTAACATTAGTCTAGATACTCTTCAGCCAGAAAAATTCTTATTCATTACACGTAGAGACCTGTTCCATCAGGTACGTAGCAATATAGAACTGCTTTTACATCACAAAATTACTGTTAAAATAAATATGGTAGTGATGAAAGGGCTCAACGATAATGAAATTAAAGATTTTATAGATTGGACAAAACATAATCCCATCCAAATCAGGTTCATTGAATTTATGCCATTCAGCGGGAATAAATGGACCAGCAATAAAATGTTTTCCCTTGATGAAATACTGGCTACCATAGCTAAAGATTTCACCATGCTTCCGGTTAAAGCCGCACCACACGATACAGCAAAAAGTTTCATGATTCCGGGACACGAAGGTTCTTTTGCCGTTATAAGCACCATGACAGCACCATTTTGCAGTACTTGTAACAGGATGCGGTTGACTGCTGATGGGAAGCTCAAAAATTGCCTCTTCTCTGATGGAGAGACAGACCTATTGGGCCCTTTAAGAAACAATCAAGACGTTCTTCCGTTGATCCAAGCTTCTATTTGGAGTAAGAAAAAAGAACTTGGCGGACAGCTTATTGAGCATTTCGAAAAACTGGATGCGGACTCTATCAAGAACAGAAGTATGATTACCATAGGAGGATAATTTAAAATGATAAGCGTCAACGAGGCAAAACAACTGATTTCAGATCATACTCAACCGTTGCAAGCTCTAAAATTAAGTCTAAAAAAGGCTTCGGGGCACATTTTAGCTGCAGACATCTATGCGCGCTATGATATTCCGGCTTTCAAACAATCGTCTATGGATGGATATGCTTTGGTTTATCAGGATTCCTCATCAGAATTAGAAATGATCGGGGAAATGGCCGCTGGCACCAGCCAACTGTTGTCCATTAACCCCAATCAAACCACCAGGATTTTTACCGGAGCCCCCCTGCCTGAAGGTGCGGATACAGTTGTGATGCAGGAAAAGATCAGTAGACAGGGAAATAAGATCACGCTTCAGGATCCAAAGCTGTTGCCCGGAGCAAATGTTCGTCAAATAGGATCGGAGATTAAAGCCGGAGCACTTGCCATGCAAAAAGGAACCGCGCTAGGCCCCGCTGCTGTAGGATTTCTGGCCGGAATTGGCATTCAGGATGTGGAAGTTTTCCCGATGCCTAAGGTAGCCATCATTTTAACAGGTAAAGAACTTCAGCAACCTGGCATGGAGCTTAATTTTGGTCAGGTATATGAATCTAACTCCTATTCCTTAACTGCCGCAATAAAAAATGAAGGAATCACTGAAATTGAAGTAACAGAGGCTGATGACAATCTGGAAATACTAACAGATGTGCTTAGGTCAGCATTACAGGAACATGATGTTGTTCTGCTTACCGGCGGTGTGAGCGTAGGAGATTACGATTTTGTACTGGAAGCCTCAAAGAAATGTGGGATTGAGCAGATCTTTCATAAAGTAAAGCAAAAGCCAGGTAAACCATTATTTTTCGGAAAAAAAGATCAAAAACTGATATTTGGTTTACCGGGAAACCCATCTTCGGTTCTTAACTGCTATTACAATTATGTATTGCCGGCTCTGAAAGCAATTTCGCACAAAGAAAATAGCGTAAAAGAAATAAGTGCCGAACTGACGCATGACTGTCAAAAACCGGCTGGGCTTACCCATTTCCTTAAGGGAAGTTACAAAAATGGCAAGGCAACACCATTAAATGCTCAGGAGTCGTTTCGGTTAAGCTCTTTTGCACTGGCAAACTGCCTGATCTATCTTCCCGAAGAACAGAAGGATTTCAAACAGGGAGATGTGGTAACCATTATGCAATTGCCTAACTAGAACCATGACTGGGCGATTATCTTGCAATTTATTAGCAAAATCAGCATTTTAAGGGTAAATTAGCATTATGGAAATTCAGATTATCAGTTTTGGAAAAATATCCGAATTTATAGCACATCAGAAGATCGAAATCTCTGACATCCGCAATACCGATGAGTTAAAAGCTTATCTGGAAACATCATTTCCATTGCTTAGCAATATGAAATATAAGCTTTCCCTGAATAAGGATATTGTTCAGGAGAATATGGCGATTTTAAATCAAGATACAATAGGCATCATGCCGCCTTTTTCAGGAGGATAATACCATAGAAGTGGAAAGAAAAGTAAAAAAAATATTTATTGACGGAAGGATCGAACCTGCATTCATAGCTGATAGTATTTCCAAACACAGCGCAAAAACAACTATTGGCGGTCACAGCATATTTATGGGACAAGTGCGGAAAGATGAGATTGAAGGAAAGCTTGTGGCAGCCATTGAGTATACAGCTTATCAGGAGCTGGCACTAGAGAAAATGCATCAGATCAGGGAAGATATTTTTCAAAAATATCCGCTTCATTGCATGCATGTTTACCACAGCCTGGGCACAATAAAAGCGGGTGAGATCTGCCTTTTTGTATTTACCTCATCTACACGCCGCAAACCGGCAATAGATGCCTGTGCAGAAATCGTGGAGAGATTAAAAGCAGAACTGCCAATTTGGGGCAAAGAAATATTTGAAGACGATACACATCAATGGAAAGAGAATAGCTAATATGGTAAACATTACAAAAAAATCAAGCACACTAAGAATAGCTATTGCAACTGCTACAGTAAAAGTATCTAAACAGGAAACCATTGCAGCCGTTGAACAAAGAAAAATACCCAAAGGCGATGTTTTCGAATTTGCCCGTGCGGCCGGACTTTTGGGTGTAAAAAAAACGAGCGACCTCATACCTGATTGTCATCCCCTTCCAATAGAATATACCTCCATTACCTACGAAATTGATGGACTAAACATCCATATTACTGTTGAAGTGCATACTATTTACAAAACAGGTGTAGAAGTTGAAGCCATGCATGGTGCCTCCATTACTGCCCTCACCATGTATGATATGCTCAAACCCATCGATAAGGGTGTTGAGATTCAAAATATCAGGTTGCTAGAAAAATCCGGTGGTAAATCTGACCTCAAGAATTTACAGTTTCCAGATATCAAGGCAGCTGTAGTAGTCTGCTCTGATTCTATATTTGCAGGTAAGGCTCAGGATACATCAGGAAAAGCCATTGTTGGATTATTGGAGCAACTTGGCATCGAAACACTCAAATATGAGATCCTTCCAGATGAAGTTGACAGTATCAAAGAAAAGGCTATTGAACTCTGCGGAATTGAACATCAGCTCCTGATTTTTACAGGAGGTACCGGACTTTCTCCGAGAGACGTCACGCCAGAAGCCATTAGCCCCTTAATTGAACGTAAAATTGATGGAATTATGGAAACAGCGCGAAGATACGGTCAGGAACGCATGCCTTACGCCATGTTATCCCGTGGTGTTGCAGGATTTATAGGCGAAACACTTGTACTCACCTTTCCAGGTTCGAAAACTGGGGTAGAGGAATATATGTCGGCCTTGTTTCCACAATTACTGCACCTTTTTAAGATCAATAAGGGGCAAAAACATTAAACCTTTTGTCCAGATTTTTCCCTAAAGTATTTCTATATATCCGTCACTTCCGTTCAGCCTGATGCGCTGACCATCTCTGAGCAGCTTTGTAGCATTGTCTACTCCAACAATTGCCGGCAATCCATATTCGCGTGCAATTACTGCTCCATGCGTCATCATTCCGCCAACTTCTGTAACCAGACCTTTTATCGATACAAATAAGGGCGTCCAGCTGGGGTCCGTGAAGGTGGTAACCAATATATCTCCATCTTCCAGGTTTGCATCTTCCATATTTAAGATTACACGTGCCCTACCCTCTATCACTCCTGAAGAAACCGCCAGACCTGCAATAGCATCGGTCGGAAGGTTTTTTTCATGCTTGTATTTACCCGAAACAATTTCACCGTCTGATGTGATCACCCTTGGCGGGTTTAGTTTTTCGTATGATTTGAACTCGTCTTTTCTTTTGCCGATGAGCTGGTTGTCTGGCTTATGGGTACGTACCATTTCGCGAAATTCTTCAAAGGTAAGATAGTAAACATCTTCCCTATCTGGAATGATGTTGGCTTGTGCAAGTTGTTCCGCTTCTTTCAGCAAAGCCTGCTTATAAACGAAGAAGCGATTAACTATCCCGTATTTTGGATATTCGCGATAACCTGCAAAACTCCTGAGCAGGCTGATCATTTGTTTTGTCTCCCTGATTTTTTGTTCTCCATCTGGTAATGATGCCAACCGGCCTACTAATTCTTCTTCTTTTTTCAGAGCTTCCTGTCGTCCTTGTTCAAATTTTCGCTTGCCGGCCCCAGATTCAAAGTTTTTAATATTGCTCAAAATTAAAGGGACAAGTATAGTAGGGTTTTCGCTCCAACGGGTTTTGGTAATATCGATCTCACCGGCACATCGCATACCATATTTATCGAGATATGCGTCAACAGCGTGACGGGMGTCTTGTCCACCGTTAAACTTAGCAAGTTCGTCCAGATAATCATCTGCTTTTACCTGTTGCAAGTATTCAATTATTTCCGGATAAGGGCGGATTACATCCGCTACATCCAATAGTGCCAAACCCATCTCCGAAGTAATATTGTTTGATACGGATTGAGAAAGTATGTCTGCCACATTTTTTTCACCTAGCCATTCGCTCATCTTTTCATTGAGCCACGATGAAGCATTCATTGCAGCTATGATCACACCCATATGTTGTGCCTCAAATATTGTCTTCTTTGATTGCTGGATATCTTCCAGAATAAAATCAAACACATCCGTTCCTGATTTCGTTTGGATGTTTTGTTTTAGCGCTTCTACCGATGTCTCATTGTGTTTAATCAAGTCAACAACGATTGCCGGGTCGTTTCCCACTTGCGCCAAAATATCCGTGGACGATATACCCTTAGTACTTTTAACCGGCATAGGTGCTTTTTCATCATTTGGTAACGATTTTATAAAATCTCGCCGCTCTGCAATGGTCAGAAGCGCCTCTTTTATGAGCGGATCATGTTGCCCCATCGCCTCTAATAAATTTTCCCTGCCAGCAGGTGTAGCCAGAGTATCTGCAACATCAACAAACAGCCTTCCTCCAGCTTTGAACATGGGTCTGGCAGCTCTTAACTGCCATAGCGACAATCCCAGTGGTTTCATAGGGTCAGTCATCATTTGCTGATGACCAACAGATATATAAACATGGTTCTCCTGATCATCCGCTTCGGGGATCGGGTAAAAGGTAGTAATGGGCCGGCTCTGCACAATATAAAACGTATCATCCGCCAAACACCACTCGATGTCTTGTGGGTTACCGAAATGCGCTTCGATCTTTCTACCCATGCGTTCCAACTGTAAAATCTGCTCATCCGTTAGCGCCTGGGCATTCTGCTGATCCGGCCCGATTTCCTGCTCCTTCGTGCCTCCCTCTTTTAAAGCATAAATAGCCAGTTTCTTATTGGATATCTTCCTATCGATAATATTGCGCTCAGAAACTTTATAATTATCTGCATTCACAATTCCGGAAACCAATGCCTCGCCCAATCCAAAACTGGCCTCAATAGATACTATTTTTCTGTTTGAGGTAACCGGATCTGCTGTAAACATAATTCCTGCCACATCCGGGGAAACCATTTTCTGAACAACAACCGACAGGTGGACCTTCCTGTGATCAAATCCGTTCTGCAAACGATAAGTTACAGCCCTATCTGTAAACAGTGACGCCCAGCATTTGCTGATGTATTTTAAGACTGCCTCTTTACCAATAATATTCAGATAAGTGTCCTGCTGCCCGGCAAATGATGCAGAAGGCAGATCTTCCGCCGTTGCACTAGATCGTACAGCAAACGCATCCTTTTCATCAAACTTTGTGAGAAATCCTACAATCTCTTTCTCCATATCTTCAGAAATGGATATTCCTTCGATAACCTTACGTATTTTGTTGCTAAGCTCCCTGATTTTAACTCGCTCTTCTACCTTAATATCACTTAATTCATCCAGCAAACTGTTAAACTTCTGATTATTTTCAGTTATTCTTTTATACGCTTCAGTGGTCACGCAAAAACCTTCCGGCACCCTTATTCCTTTGATTCCAACGAGTTCTCCCAGATTGGCGCCCTTCCCTCCTACAGTCATAAAACTTGATCTGTCGATGTACTGAAAACCAATTACATTTGTGTCCGTTTTTCCTGGCTTTTTTGCTGAGTTGAGTTTGTTATCCGGTATCATACTGATGGCTTTTAGAGATGTGCAAAGCCAAAAATATAAGTTATAACGTATCAAAATGCCGTTTTTCAACTATATTTTTTCAAGCGCAATAATGAGAAAAGTATCAACGTTATCTATACAAACAGAGCATAATAGCAACCATACGGGGTTCTACTTTAAATCGACTCCAGCTTACTTTTTCCCAGATTTATTTTCCAAAAACTCCCATTCCAGCAAATGAGAAACTTGATGCTCTTTCTTAACGATCTCGTCAAAACGCTTGGTTAATTCAGGATGTTCTGAAGCAATATCTGTTGTTT
>NZ_JBFTNT010000082.1:0-15758 GCF_056397585.1 Pedobacter sp. 05L430
AATAGCTCTTCAAAGTTCGAGAAAGGCATTTTAGGCAACAGAAAATTACTGGTAGTTATGATTTTAGTATAATTGCCTTGTGCTTCGGCATAAAGCAACTCATCATATCCAATTTTATAGATCTTTCCATCGGTTTTAATAAAGATAAAATCTTCATTATCAGAGCCAGAAACCTCGATTGCCTGCATAGTTGCTTTAGGTTCTAATTTTTCTAGTGCCTTATCTACAGCAATAATAAAACGATCAAAGGAGAAGGGTTTTAACAGGTAATCGCAAGCTGCCAAATCAAATGCATCAACAGCAAACTCCTTATAGGCTGTTGTAAATATAATCTGAGGCTGGTCTTTCATTGTTTTTACAAATGAAATTCCATCCATTATCGGCATGTTAATATCCAGGAAAAGGATATCGATCTTTTGTTTCTGCAACACAGCCTTTGCTTCAAGCGCATTCCCGCACGATGCTACAACATTAAGGTAATCCAAGTGACTACAATATGTCTTTATAATATCTCTGGCAATCGGCTCGTCATCAACAATAAGGCAGTTTACTTGGTCCATTACTTCATTTTTAAATGTAAGATAACATTGTAAAATGAATTATCCTTTTTAATGTTCAATTCATGTTCGCCCGTATAAAGCAAGTTTAACCGCTTGCTTACATTATCCAAACCAAAACCGCTGTTTTTGTTAAGCGTAGGCTGAACATTTTCTTCCTTACCGTATGAATTCTTTACCGAAAAAAGGATAGAATTACCCCAGGTCTTTAGTTTTATATCTATATAAATCTTCTCATCAATTGTGTTTTTAGAATGCTTAAAAGCATTCTCAATAAATACAATTAAAAGCATGGGTGCTATTTTTATTTCAGGTACAATTGCCTCTTCAATTTCTGTAGTCAATACCAACCTATCGCCTATCCTTATCTTCTCAAAGTCTATATAATTGTTAACGTAGGCTACTTCATCCTTTAACGGTACATATATTTCTGTCGCATCATAAACTGAATAACGCAATAGTTCCGATAGTTTAAGCAGCAATGCAGGTATTTTCTCATGATCAGTAATAGAAAGCCCATACATATTGTTTAACGTGTTAAACAGAAAATGAGGACTCAGTTGAGATTGTAACAAATGCAGCTCACTTTTACTATGAGCAGCCATTGTTTTGGCAGCTCTCAATTGATTTTCAGAAATCGCGTGAACGATCTTGATCAAGGCACCGAGCGCCAGACTGATCAGCATAAATGGAACCCACGACAGTAATAAATTAATGGCAATTCGCCCTCGTAAGGGGAAATCAGCATGAAAAAACAACCAGCCAATGCAAACTATGATCAGGATAAATAACCCAAAAGAAATTTGCTTGGGAAGAACTGTTAACCTTGCAGTCCATATCTGTGCAACATATCTACCTGTAAAAAGCCCAATGAAAAAGAATACAGTTCCGGCAAAGGCCACGGCTTCATCTTCATGTATCTCAATAGACTTCGCATATGTTTCTATTACCAAAAAAACAGGGATTGAAATGATAAGGGATAAGACTATATAAAGCGGTTGGCCAAAGAAACCGATCAGTGGTTTAAATTTTATCTCGTCCATAGTGTTTCTGATGTTCCTTGTGTCAATCATAGGCTACAAATTTGAACAAGTTCATCGAGTCAATAAATAATTACTGACGAACAGCCCAGAATCATTGACAGAACCCAAAAAACAGGTTACAAAACAGTTCAACACCTCAAAATAGCTTTCCATCAACTAACAGGCAAGTTACAACATATTTTTTTTCGGAGCTAACACGAACAATCAATATTTGATCAATCAACAACCTGATCAAATTAAAAACCATTTGTAATGAAAACATATATTATATTATTTTTCGCTTCTCTGATCTCTCTTACTGCCCTGGCGCAGGTAAAACAAGGAGTCATTTCCTCAACTGTAAAAGATTCAAAAAACCAGGCAATTGGCGGTGCTACTGTTCGTCTGCTTAAAGCCGCAGACACCTCGATTATTACCACGCGAACTACTGATATCGATGGTAAATTTCAATTCAATGATGTCACCAAAGGTTCTTATCTATTAAGGATAACAGCTGTAGGCTACAAAGAATTCAATTCATCGCCCTTACATGTACTGGATAACGCAGGCGTGGTGTTTCCCGTAATTATATTACTGCCGGCTAAAAGTACAGAACTTGCAGAGGTAGTGATAAAAGCAAAGCGTCCGCTAATTCAAATGGAAATAGACAAAACAGTAGTAAACGTGGATGCCATGATTAGCAGCGCCAGCAGCAATACACTAGAAGTGCTCGAAAAAACGCCCGGCATAGTTGTAAATTCCAATGGGGATATCACATTAAACGGCCGATCTGGAGTTATGGTTTTAATTGATGGCCGCCCTACTTACATGTCGGGACAAGACCTTTCTCTTTACCTAAAATCTCTTCCCGGATCACTTTTAGACAAGATAGAGCTGATGGACAACCCTCCTGCCCGTTATGATGCATCAGGAAATGCAATTATCAATATTAAACTGAAAAAAAACAGGATAGGTGGTTTTATAGGAAGTTTTGCTACAGGTTATTCTAAAGGAGAATATGGAAGAAACAACAACTCTTTGAACCTGAACTACAACTATAAAAAGATCAATTTGTTTGGGAGTATTGGTTATAGTCACGAGAAAAATTATAACATCGACAACATGACAAGGAGCTTCTTTGATACTAACAATGTACCAACATCAACCGTAGAGCTAATAAATAATCAGGAGTTTAAAAGCAACGGCTTAAATGCAAACGCAGGATTAGATTATGCAGCCACTCCAAATACAACATACGGTTTCCWGGTCAATATAAACGACAATAAAAACAACGATCTGCTGAATTATAATAGCGACAATTACAACGCCGGACAACTGAACAACATTGGCAAAGGAAACACCATTGGCGATAATAAAAGAACCAACTTAGGATCCAACGTCAACTTTCTGCATAAATTCGGATCAACCGGGAAGGAACTCTCTGCCGATATCAACTACTTAAATTACCGCAGTACCGGCAACCAATCGCTCGTAAACTCACTTTATCAGCCAGATGGCACTGCTATCAGCGATAGCAAATTCTTTTACGATTTACCTTCTACCATAAATATATACACTGCCAAAGCAGATTATGTGCAAACCATGAAAAACAACGCAAAATTTGAAGCGGGCTTTAAATCGAGCTTCGTTTATAACGATAACAAATCTGATTATTACAACATTACCGATCAGGGACCGGTTATCGATAACGGACAATCAAACCACTTCAAGTTCAGAGAAAACATAAACTCTGCATATGTTAATGCTCAAAAAGGATGGAAACACCTATCTATTCAATTAGGATTGCGTTTGGAAAACACACAATCTAAGGGGGAGCAATTAGGCAACGAGCTGGTGCCACCAAGCAGTTTTACTAAGAACTATACGCAAGTGTTCCCAAGTATCTTTTTAAACTACAAGCTTGATACAGTTGGCACAAACACCCTAAACTTTAGTATCAGCAAAAGAATAAACAGGCCAAATTATCAATACCTGAATCCTTTTGTGTTTTTTAAAGACAAGTACTCTTACTCTTCAGGTAATCCGGAATTAACCCCTCAATATCAGATGCGTTATGAACTTAAATATCAACACAAACAATGGCTTAGACTAGCTTTAAGTTATAACAGATTTACAGATGTAATTTTCCAGACTACACGTGTAGAAAATGATATTTTTATCAGGAAACCGGAAAACGTAGCCTTCGGATATATGATAATTCTAAATACCAATATCACAATTACTCCTGCTGAATGGTGGACACTTTATTTTGAACCGCAATTCGCCAGATTGGGATTAGATGGTATGGCATATGGCGAAAAGCTTAATCCAAGTATTTATGCAGCCAGAATAGGAATATACAACCAATTTCAATTCAAAAAAGGATGGAGTGCAGAACTGGGCAGCTATTATGTCAGCCGGGATTTAAACGGGCAAACTTATACAGCAGGCAGGTACAGGGTAAACTCAGGTATTCAAAAAAAGATTTGGAAAAACAAAGGCAGCATCAGGTTCAATGTTGATGACATGTTCCATAGCTGGGTAGCCAGGGAACGTTCAGTAGGGCTGGCGCAGGCCTATTCATTTCAAACCAATGAATCTGATACGCAGCGATTTGGCATTGCACTAACGTATAACTTTGGTAAAGACACGTTTACCCGTAAAAGCAAGCACAAAAACAATGCGCTTGATGAGGAAAAAAACCGGATGTAATAGGAATTAAGGGCCCTGAAAAATCTCCGGATGCTTTCTGATAAAGTAAACAGGCGTACAGCTCCAGGCATGACAATAGCTATTTATCGGAAAAAAGTTATAAGGAGAAAGCTTGTCATTATCAGGATCATAAGCCTCCCAAAAAGTATCAGCGCCCTTATTTACCATTCCACCCCAATAATCTATAACAGAGGCTTTGGCTTCTTGTGTTAACCCACATTTAATCAAAGCCTCAATATAATAATGATACAGATAAGGCGTGCCCGGCTTTACCACATTATCATAACCCGCAATAGCTTTCATAGCCTTCTGAGCTTCAGCCTTACTAGCTACTCCACTCATTATCATCCATGCCTGCGAGGCGTAAGAAACCTGCTTAGAAGCTCCACTTACAAAAAGCCCTGTCTTCTTATCATAAAGTCTTGTTTTAGCCGCCTTGGTCATTTTGTCAATTAAGCCATTTAATTGCGAAACCTCCTTATCCTTACCCAATAATTTAGCCAGCGTCAATGTCTCTTTCATGGTAAAAATCATTATTCCCTGCAAAGAAGCCTGTTTATCCAGCCCATCTCTCCAATCCACAAAGATCCACCAACCGTCCTTTTGAGCCGCATTAACGTTAAACAGCCCGTTATCATCCAGATGCTTGCTAATGTTGTCCATTTGCCTTTTGGCTACAGGCCATAAATCAAGCACAAACTCACTGTCTTTAGTGGCAATAAAATATTCCTTCAATGCGGCATTAAACAATAGCGAATATTCAAACAAAAATGGCGCACCTGCCTGCGCATGGGGCTTAGGGTTTTCAAATGCATTAGCATTTAAGTACCCATCTGTACGACTCAATCCTGCAATTAAATACAGACAACGCTTGGTAAGCTCATGATCTTTAAAAGAATAATTGTTAGCTAACGATTCCAGATACAAATCCCCTATCCATAATCTCCTGTCGCGTTTCGGGCCATCTTCATAAACCGTTTGCATACATTCTTTTAGCGTAGCCTGGCCAACAGCATCAACCTTTTTAATCATTGGATCTGTATTTGCCGCCAATTGAACAGGTACATTTGTAACCGCCGTAACAGCTTTAAAACTCATATCCGTTATCTTAAAATCAAAGTTACCGGAGCCTGCTAAAAGATCAATTTTAAGGTATCTAAAGGCCATACGTCGTGGAATAGTAATTGTAGCAGGCAATTCCATTACAGTAATGATTTCGTCCTGCAGCCATGCCCTGGTCAAACCTCCTGTGTACGGATCAAAAGGTGTGGCAAGTTCACCCGGCACCTCTGCAAATGTCATTTTAAAACGTAATGGACCATCCAATACATTAGCACTTTCCTTCATGGTAAATGTATAATAACCGGTTAAATGCTCGCCAAAATCAATAACTACACCAGACTGTTTTTTAAAAGCTTGCTGATAAAGCTGGTCAACCGAACCTGCAGGAGTAGCCTTCCAACCTTGAAAAGCCTTATCATCAGCCTCTAGTTTAACCAATTGCACAGGCTTTTTTTCCTGCTCAGTCAGTTTAGGCTTATTCGTTTCTGCTTTAGCCATCCATTTATCACGCTGCTCCTGAGTATAAAAATCCTGAGCTGATAACAGCGATGGAATGCCAATGCCAAAAAATAGTAGTATCGTTCTTAATCTGTTCATGTGAAGTATAAAAATTTAGTGATCCTTTTTAGGATCAATCAACTGAGGAAACCAGGCTTTAAAATAAGTTGCTTCTTTGCCATTCCCGGCCGAGGCATAATCGCATAAATCAACAGTTACAGGCTCATCTCCCTGCTCTTTATATGATTCCGGAGAAAACTTAAGACTGAATTGTAACCACACATTTTCAGAAGTATGAGGTACGGAAACCAAATCAACATATCCGGTCTTACCTGCAAGGTTAACAATCGATCCCATATTAGCCCCTTTTAATGCCTCATCGCGGGCAAGCAATATAGGGCCACGCATCACAGCAGCATATTGAGACTTGTCTCCAATAAATTCAACCCTGCCTCTCATATCCAGTTCTAAAGCTATTTCGTCGCCATCTTTCCAGGTTCGTTTTAAGGTAGCAAACTGCCCACCAGCTGCCTCAACTGCAACACCGTTTACCATTAACACATTCTTCTTGCTCCATTCAGGTATGCGAATATTAATGCTAAAGTCCTCAGGCTTTGAAAGTTTTACACTAATTCCAATCTTACCCGTAGCCGGATAATCTGTATGCTGAACTACACTTACATTTTTACCAGTTGGAGTAACCAAAGCATAACTCCCTTTAATAAAATAATTTACAAATAAGCCATCTGCAGCTTTCATCACCACATGAGCCGGAAGGTTAAACAAACCCCTTGGGCCGCTTGCCACACAACAATTAAGATCCATACCACACTGCCCGTTTCCGGGTAATCGCAATCCATTTAAAGGCGTATATTTTGCCCAATGAAAACCATCGTGACTGGTAGAGCCCAACAAAGCGTTATAATAACTCTGTTCCACTGCATCGGCATATTTTGCTTCGCCGGTAAGCCTAAAAAGCTGATGACAAAGCTTTATCCAGGTTACTGTAACGCACGTTTCCTGATAATGAAAGATGGGATCAGCCTGTAAAGCCTTGCCACCAAACCACATTTCGGCCGATGCACCTGATCCTGCCATATTGATCTCTTTATCGCGAACGTTTTGCCAGGTCTTCTCAACCGCAGTTTTATATGTCTGTTTGCCCGTTAGCCTGTACAATTCCAATAAACCTTCGTAGCACGACATCATTTCGTATGCCTTTTGCCCCTGTTCAAAAGAATACCAGTTTTCAGGTTTAGGAAAGCGTTTAGACACATCAACATCGGCCTTGGAAATTAACTGTGGCCCCTCAGGTGTTTCCCATTGGCGAACAATCTCTTCTGCAAAATCAAGATATTTCTTATCCTTTGTTTGCGTATATAACAAGCAAATAGGCTCCAATACAGATGATGCAGCCATACCCCGGTAATTCCCCTTAGTCACAATTATACCGTCGGCTTTCTTAATATCATCTATCAAATTATCAGCAACAGCCTTGGCTGCTTTAAGACTCTTTTTATCACCGGTTAGACTATAATAGTCAAGCAGCCCCAGCATACAATACTTTCGTCCCCAAATGTCCCACTGCTTTAATCTGCTTTCTTCAGCATAATTACCAATATAGCCATCAGCACTTTGCGTAGCAATTAAACCACCAACAGCGACATCCAGCTTTTGCTTTAGTTCAGGTGTTGGTTTATATTTATAGGCAAGAACTGCCGAAGTAAACCATTTTCCCCAAAACTCACTTTGCCATAAACTGGTCTCGTTTCTATGCTTAAACGGTTCAATTAAGGCATCTGCATCCTGAAGTAAAACCCTGTTCTTGTAAGAATTAGACAGCCTTTCGCCAATAAACCCACCAATCGTTTCAGATTTTGCCCTGCTGAGCTTATCCTGCCCTACACTAACACCGGTTACTAAAACAAATCCTGCTAACAATAATGAAGTATATTTTTTCATCCTAAAAGATTATTTTTTTAAGAAACGGTCGGTCCAATATCTGGTTCTGGTGATGTAGTAATCATTTGCCAGCGGGCTATAATCCAAGTAAGTAAAACCAGTAATACTCAGTGGTTTTGCCGGTTCAATCTGTGTACCCTCATGCCATTCGTTAAAAGAAGTAATGGCCACATACGGGCTTTTCACGGAAATTGCTTTTTTCCAGTAATCATCATAATACGTCCCATTGTCCCTGCTTTGCGTATTGGCACTATTCTCCGGGCGGATGCGCTCATCTATATAACCAGGCCCTACACAGGGGATGAATATCTTGTTGTTTTGAACCGCCCATTCCTGCATCTTAGCCCAGTTATTTGGGTTAGAGCCATAACGGAACACCTTCGAAACAAAGTAGGTATAGAAACCGTCAAATCCCGAATCTTTAAAGAACTGATGCTCATTATCATTCACCCAAAGACCCATAAAATCAGCATCATATAACGTTTTTCTAATGGTTGAACTTCCAGCTGGCGATAATACATCCGACCATTCAGCGGCCTTACTCAAATACGAATCATAAACAAAGAAAAGCGGTTTCTTCTGTTCAGAATAGTAAAAAGCCGGGTGCTTGCCATAAGTATCAATTAGATACTTCACATCAGCCTTAACCGTTAAGGGAGATCTATTTCCATACGGCTCAATTTGAAAACCAACCTTAACACCAGCCTTTTTAGCCTCATCTAATATCACCGGAATGCTCTTTGCTGTAAAATGATCCTTACCCCACCAGGTTAAAAAAACAGCATTAATACCTGCTTTAGCAATCATTTTCATGTGCTTAGCCACCAAAACAGGATCATTTGTGCTGTAATTACCTAATGATGGAAAAAAATTAGCGYCTATGTTATCACCACCCGGGTACCCAGTAGGATTGCCATTACTCCAATGCGACCAATGCTGATCTGCTCCATCAAAAGCCTTGGTCTGGTACCAATTGTAGTAAAAGCAAAAAACCTTAGGTTTTATGGCCAAAGCTGATCCGCAAAACAGCAGCACCAAAGGCAAAACAAATATAAATTTCAGCAACCTATTCATTTGGCGAAGGACTAATTGCACTCCAACCACCATCAATCACCAAACTTTGTCCTGTGATGTGTTTTGCCCCATCCGACACCAGAAACAAAGCCGCATTGGCAATATCTATCGTTTTAGCAGGACTACCCATTGGCGTAATTCTAGACCATACAGCCTCATAATTCGGATCATCCATGGTACGCTCTGTAAGTGTAGCACCCGGCGCTATCGTATTTACATTGATCTTAAAAGGAGAAAGCTCCAGCACCAGGTTCTTGGCCAGCATTTCAAGAGCAGCTTTAGTCATTCCGTAGGCTGCCAGATCTTTATGTGCCTGATGTGCCGTAACCGATGAGGTAAACAACAAAGAACCACCTTTAGCCTGAGTTCTCATTTGATTGGCCGCGGCCTGGGCCAAAAAGAACGTACCACCAAGGTTTGTATGTAAAACTTTATACAAAGAATCCTGAGGGTAAGTAAAGAAATCGCCAAATAAAGTAATCCCTGCGTTGGCAATCACAACATCCAGACTGCCGGATGTTTTTACAGCCAGATCAACCATACTTTGTATAAAATCCTTATCACCAGAATCACCTGCACAGGCAATACAATTTCCACCCGCATCTTTAATTGCTTGTACTGCGCCATTGGCCAGCACCTCATCTATATCATTCAATAAAACTGTAGCGCCTCTAGCTGCCAGTTGTTTACATATTTCAAAACCAATGCCCTGTCCGGCACCAGTTACAATTACCGTCTTGTTTTCAAATGCTGTTGAAGTCATCATATTAGTCTTTCGTCTGTTTATATATTAATGTGAATCGCGTAATACTTCACTACCTGAGTTACCCTTTAAAAAATCAAAATCGGCACCTAAATGTGCCTGTTCAACATGTTCTACATACAACCTTGCATAGCCCCTTTTAAACTGATTAACAGGATCAGCAAGTAAAGCCCTTCTCTGATCCAATTCCTCATCAGACACCAATAAGCTTAACCTTCTCCCTGCTACATCCAGTTCAATCATATCCCCATCCTTAACCAATGCGATGGTTCCGTTTTCGGCAGTTTCTGGCGAAACATGCAGTACCACAGTACCGAATCCGGTTCCACTCATACGGCCATCAGATACGCGTACCATATCTGTAACCCCTAAATCAAGCATCTTTTTAGGTAAACCCATATTACCCACCTCTGGCATGCCAGGATAACCTTTAGGGCCTGTATTTTTCAATACCAATACACTATCTGCATCAACTACCAGCTCCGGATCATCAATTCTAAGCTTATAATCTTCAATGTTTTCAAATACCACAGCCTTGCCTCTATGCTGCATTAAACGCGCATTAGCTGCCGAGGGCTTAATGATAGCACCCTCCGGGCAAAGATTGCCCTTTAACACCGCTACACCAGAATCCAGTTTAAAAGGACTTTCTACAGATGCAATCACCTCCTGATTCAAAGTTTGCGCCGTTTCCAGATTCTGACCAATATTTCTGCCGTTTACCGTAATACATTCGGCATTCAAAAAGCCTTGCATTTCTTTCATTACGGCAGGTAAACCACCGGCATAATACAGATCTTCCATAAAATGCTCGCCTGAAGGCTGCAGATTAGCGATTAGCGGTATCCCTGCAGAGTATTTATCAAAATCATCAATGGTTAAATCTATCCCCACCCTGCCTGCAATGGCCAACAGGTGTATCACAAAATTGGTAGAGCCACCAATGGCAGCATTTACCTTTATCGCGTTTTCAAAAGCTTTACGCACCAGAACATCAGATGGTTTCAAATCTTCCCTAACCATATCTACAATCCTGCGGCCCGAGAACTGGGCAAGTACCTTTCTTGAAGAATCAGCAGCCGGAATAGCCGCATTGCCAGGCAACGAAAGCCCAAGCGATTCAACCATACAAGCCATAGAAGATGCAGTGCCCATAACTGCACAATGCCCTCTGCTCCTGCACATTCCGGCTTCTGCCAGGTTCAATTCCTCTTCCGACATGATTCCGGATCTTACACTTTCAGAGAACCTCCAAATATCACTGGTACCTATATTTTTACCCTGAAATTTACCCGTAAGCATTGCACCACCAGAAACCACAATAGATGGAATATCTACACTGCAAGCACCCATAACCAGTGCCGGAGTAGTTTTATCGCATCCGCACATCAACACCACACCATCAATTGGGTTTGCCCTGATGGACTCTTCCACATCCATACTTACCAGGTTCCGGTAAAGCATGGCCGTAGGTTTAATCAAGGTTTCGCCTAAAGACATTACCGGAAATTCAACCGGGAAACCGCCTGCTTCAATTACCCCTCTTTTTACAGATTCGGCAAGCTCCCTAAAGTGGGCATTACATGGTGTTAATTCCGACCAGGTATTGCAAATTCCAATAACAGGTTTACCCTGAAACTCATCAGCCGGAATGCCCTGGTTTTTCATCCAGGCCCTGTAAATAAACCCATCCTTACCTTTTTTACCAAACCATTGCTGACTACGAAGCTTCTTTTCCATATCTATTTTATTATAACACACAATTAAAAACCGTAGCACCTGTTACGCCCGGCTCTACTATAAATATATGACCACTTTCGGGAAATCCCTTAAGGTCATTTTCTGTCATTCCTTTTTTTGCAGTAGTAATGATCATCTGGTCCAGCGCATCTCCAACAAAAGCACAGCTGCTTACATTAGGAGCAGGAACATCAATAAAACCCAACATTTCACCAGAATCTACATCAAACCTGCCAACACCATATCCACCCCATAACGCTATCCAAAGTTTACCTTCGGCATCCAAAGCAATCCCATCGGGCACACCCTTCTCCAAAGAAATCTGCACCGCAATACACTCAAATTCCAGATCACCGGTACGCTCATCGTAGAGGTACGACTTAATTGCACCTGTAACACTATCGGTATGATAGAGCCGCTTATTGTCGGCAGTCCAAGCTATACCGTTCGAAATAGAAAGCTTACCCAGCTTTTCGCTAACCTGCAAGTTCTTATCAACGCAATAAAGTGCACCCGCATCTTTTTTATGTTTTAAGTCAGTTGTGCTTATCCATAACCGGCCCATATTATCACAACCACCATCATTGCAGCGGTAGCTTTTCCAATCGGCATTAAGTTCCGTTGTAAGCATGGTTAAAGTTTCAGTAAGCAGGTTAAACCTGGCTACACCGCCTTGCAAACCCACAATAAGTTCATCGGCAATACTGCCTTTAACTACTAAAGAAACGCGTTTAGATAATTCATATTGGCGACAGCTTTTATCGGGAAAACTGTATTCATAAATCGTACAACCCTCAATATCAACCCAAAAGCAACTCTGTCGCTCATTGTGCCACATGGGGCTTTCGCCCAATATACAACCCGAAGGATACAGCACTGCCGCCCCTGTTTTGTTTACCATTTATAGATTCTTATCTGGTTAGTTTTAAGTTAAAGGATAAATATATATAATACAATCCTGTAAATAAGGTAACAAATCAAATAGAAAGATAACATACAAACTTGTATATTTAGCTGATTATTTTGCAGTAACGTTCAAATGTGGGTTAGAAAGCCTTATCTCCTATTCCTGGTAATACTTTTAATTAGCTGTCAAAAAGCTGCTGGCGCTGGCGTTCCTCAGTTTGTCAACTCAAAAGCTGTAATCGACCTGCGTACCCAATCTTTTCATAAAATTGTAGAACTAGGCAAGCAGTGGGAGTTTTACTGGAATCAGCTTTTAGAGCCTCAAAACGTGTCTGCCAAAGGTGGTAAACTCGTAAATTTCCCATATGTATGGAAAGGATTTGGCTACGCTACCTACAAAGCAACCCTACTACTACCACACAATAAAAGTACATTATTACTGGCCATTCCAGAAACCTACTCAGCTTACAGGCTATATATAAATGGTAAACTAGAAGCAGCCAATGGAAAAGTTGGCACCAATAAAGAAAGTTCTATGCCTTATTGGGAAAACCGTACAGTAGCCATACCTGCCAACATAGATACACTAAATCTTTTACTGCAAATCTCCAATTTCGACCATAGCAAAGGAGGCATTAAAAAACCCCTGCAAATTGGAAACAGAGACCAATTGATACTGAAGGAACGGCAATCGGCCTCCATAAATCTTATACTTACCGGATGTTTAATCATGGGCGGCCTTTTCTTTATGGGATTGTATCTGCAAGGAAAAAACGACAAGGCCATCCTGTTTTTTGCCATCTTTTCTATAGTCTATTGCTACAGAACTATTGGTACAGACACTTATGTACTGCATAATATCATCCCGAACCTAAGCTGGCATCTAACCATCAGGTTAGAGTATCTTTCCTTATTTATAGGTATAGGACTGTTCGCGCTTTACACGCTTTATCTATTTCCTAAAGACATTAACATGCCCATACCTAAAATAATATGTGGCATATGCGGTTTATTTAGTTTAGCGGTAATATGTTTGCCGGCAGTTTATTTTACCCAATTAATAAATCCGTTTTTAGCTGTAATGTTATTCTGCCTGCTGTATGTTCCATACATATATATAAAAGCATACAGAAGAAACAGAACCGGCGCACTATACACTTTATTGAGTTCTTTTGC
This sequence comes from Pedobacter sp. 05L430, assembly GCF_056397585.1. Classification (NCBI taxonomy): domain Bacteria; kingdom Pseudomonadati; phylum Bacteroidota; class Sphingobacteriia; order Sphingobacteriales; family Sphingobacteriaceae; genus Pedobacter; species Pedobacter sp. 05L430. Next base: position 13,473 of record NZ_JBFTNT010000082.1, read on the forward strand.
CCTGATCCCGGCATTTGCCATATCTCTGCTTCATTACTGGTTACTTATCCCTCCTTACCAACTGGCCAGCTTCCTGTGCTATATCACCTTCTTTTTCCTTCAGTCGCTGGCATTATCGCACAGGGTTTCTTTTGCTTTAAAACAAGCCAAAGCGCAGGCCGAAGAAGGGCTAAGTGCTAAAAGCGAATTCCTGAGCAATATGAGCCACGAGATTAGGACGCCATTAAATGCTGTGATTGGGATGAGCCATTTACTGTTAAAAAGTAACCCGCGCGAAGATCAGGTAGAGCAATTGGATGTATTGCGCTTTTCGGCAAATAATCTGTTGGCCATTGTAAACGATATTCTGGACTACAATAAAATTGAATCGGGTAAAATCTCTATTGAGCGCGTTGAAATGGATATTGCCTCTATTGTAGGTTATATTGTTAAGGGTCTTGAAATGGCAGCGCAAGACAAAAGTATAGCCCTTAATTTATCGATAGATAAAGAAATGCAAAGCAAGGTAATGGGCGACCCAACCAGAACTACTCAGGTAATTACCAACCTGGTGCATAATGCCATTAAGTTTACAGACAAGGGTTCTGTAAATGTTACCATAACTGTAGAATCTCAAAATAAAACTTCAATTACCATTGCTGTGGAGGTTAAAGATACAGGAATCGGCATATCCAAAGAGAAACTGGCTATTATCTTCGAACGGTTTATGCAAGTTAATGCGTCTGGATTTAAAGGTCCAAGCGGCACCGGACTTGGATTGGCAATATCAAAAAAGATTCTTGAACTGCAAGATTCTACGCTTAATGTAAAAAGTGTTGAAGGCAAGGGTTCTACCTTCTATTTTGAGCAAACTTTTGAAAAGGCCGGAAAAAGAAACGGAATCAATTATAACTCTGAAGCCATTAAAGAAAAATCTAAACCTTTTGAGGGGATACATATACTTTTAGTAGAAGATAACCCGATGAATGTTCTTGTTGCACAGCGATACCTTGAGGGTTGGGGAGCATCAATTGATGTGGCTTTAAACGGATTTGAGGCGCTTCACAAATTTGATGGCGCCAAACATCAGCTGGTGCTTATGGATTTACAAATGCCTATTCTGGATGGATATGAGGCTGCAAAAAAGATGCGCAAATCTGGAGTTAAAATACCGATAATAGCCCTTACCGCAAACCTGGCTGCCGAAATACAAGATCAGATAAAAGAAGCAGGTATTGATGATTACATTATAAAACCATTTTTACCAGAGGAATTGTTTAACAAGGTATCGTATTACACGTTAGAGGTCGAGGATTAAACGCACTCGTCATCCTTCCTACATCAAATTATGCGTTTCCTTAATCACATCCATTACAAACACGCTCTTAGTCTGTCCAATTCCCGGCACTTCCGTTAACTTATCTACAAAAAACGTATGATAACTTTCCATATCCTCGGCTACAATTTTGAGCATAAAGTCAAAATCACCAGAAATATTATAACATTCAATAACCTCTTTAAACCCCTGTATGGCATTCACAAAAATAGCCCCGGCTTTTTTGTTGTGCTCTCTTAAAGTAACCATACACAGCACAATCATTCTTTTGCCAACCAAACGCTTATCTAACACCGCAGAATACTGCTTAATTACACCACTTTTCTCTAAGCGCTTAATTCTATCATGTGTTGGCGTGGGACTTAAATGAATTTGCGAAGCAATTTCCCTCACAGTAAGTTTGCTATTCGATTCTATTAGTTTTAGTATTTCATGGTCTTTGCCATCTAAACTAATTTCGGGTAATTTCTGTTGTTCTGTTTTCGACATCTTTTGAAGCACTTAAAACGCACTTGTTCTATAAAAATACAAATATCAACATAATTGTTCTTATTATTTTTTATCTCTTCAATCAGAAAATCATTATTTCTACTTTTGACAGGACAACGAGCTAACTTATGTTTTCAAAAAAGAATATCATTCTGATGATTGCTTCTATGGCCATTTTTGTAGAAGCCCTGGATATTGCCATCATCAACCTCACCATACCATCTATACAAGCCCAGTTTAGAGTTGGCAACGATCAGGTGCAATGGCTGCAAACCTTGTACGTATTGCTTTACGGAGGGTTTCTGATTATTGGCGGTAAACTATCAGATGTAGTAGGTAAAAAGAAGGTATTTATGATCGGCTCTGTGCTGTTTCTAATCACCTCGTTGGGTGCCGGTTTATCCACGTCATTCGAAATGCTAGCTGTTTTTAGGGCCATACAAGGTTTAGCAGCCGCGTTGATCATGCCCTCGTCCCTATCC